>LFCU01000072.1 GCA_001044195.1 Candidatus Achromatium palustre | reverse complement strand
TTTTTCATGCAGGATGTAGGTTTAGTATACTTTTTGAGAACTTTTGACTGTCCAGTTAAGATATGATTTCGACTACAGAGATCATGAAAATCGGAATATTTGTTAAAGAAAATAGCTCAAAAAATAAAGTTATGGATAGCAAGGATATAAAACCAACCAATATCTATCTATATCAGGCAAGTCTAAACCGCGCAATTAATACGTCTAAATTTTGTGATAGACTTTATTTTAATTTTATGAATGGTAATATAGAGATTGCAAACATATTTAAAGGTCGCAGCAAAGAACGCATTCAACATAAATTACAAACAACCTTAGACTTAGTTGCAGATAATGCTAATCAAGTACCTGGCAATAATATATATTTAGAAATGCTGGGACGCATTCATACAAAACGTCATATCACCCCAGAACATTTTAAACGGTGGAAATTTGCGGTTATTAATACAATTGCAGAATGTGATCCAAATTTTGATACAGAAATTTGTGCAGCATGGGAAGAGGTACTTACCGCACTTATAGATAAATTAATTTAGCTAAATTAATAACTTTGTAATCGTTCCCACGTAATCGTTCCCAGGGTCTGCGTGGGAACGTTCAAATTATATAGTATGTTTATATTATAACCTAAAGTTGTTATGCAAAAATTAAATGCCCAATATATTAGAAAATTGCTTAATAATATTGCTGCCGAACATATCCCAGATATTATTATCCATCAATGTGTAGACTCAACTAATCGATGGTTATTAGACAATGCTAATAACAAAACGCCAAGAGGTACAGTATGTTTAGCCGAACACCAAACCGCAGGTAGAGGTCGTCATGGTCGTAATTGGGTGTCACCACCAAATAGCAACCTATATCTTTCTCTATTATGGCATTATCCAAAAACTATCCCTAAACCATACAGCTTGAGTCTTGCCTGTGGTATCGCAGTATTACGGGCATTAGTAACTTTAGGAATATCTACTATCACTATAAAATGGCCTAATGATATATTTTGGGCTGGTCGCAAATTAGCTGGTTTATTGCTGGAGATGCGCCATGACATTACTGATGTATATCAGATTATTGTTGGGATTGGGATTAATGTCCATATGCAAACATCAGATGCAGTAGCTATTGAGCAACCTTGGACGACACTTGAGCAGATAATGCTGGCAAACTCAAGGGAATCAAATTCCAATCACTTAATAGAGCCTAATCATTTGATAGAACATAATAATTTAATAGAATCCAATCTCCTATTAGATCGCAATTACCTAACAGCTTCAGTACTCAATGAATTAATAACCGCACTACTACAATTTGCAACCGATGGTTTAACAACGTTTTTACCAGCTTGGAATCGTTATGACATGTTAAAACAGCAACGCATACAGATAACGATAGGCAACAAAATGCTTGAAGGTGATTATCTAGGTATAACTCAAGATGGTGCTTTAAAATTGGCCATAGGAGATACCATTATGCCCTGCTATAGTGGAGAAGTAACACATTGTTGCATAGCATCCCAATAGATCTCTTAATAGATATAGGTAATACTAACCTAAAATGGTGCTTATTAAAGGCTGGCCGTTTAGAATTTACGCACACTAATATAGCAGATCTAAAAAATATAGAAACCCTATATAAAGCATGGATAGACATCCCTAAACCAAGAAATATCCTAATAAGCAACGTAAATACCAGAACTATAGAACAGATCCTAACCCAACTTATCACTAAATTATGGGACCATAAACCACAGATATTACGCTCCCAACAACATAAACTAGGCCTTACCCTAGCTTATGTAAACCCAAAAAGCTTAGGAGTAGATCGCTGGTTAGCTATGCTGGCAGCCTATCATCACCATACAGGTACATTGCTGATAATAGACTGTGGTACTGCAATTACGCTGGATGCCATAGACCCTGCTGGAAAACATCTAGGTGGGCTAATTTTACCAGGGGTGCAGGCTTTATATAACAATCTATTATCTAATACTAAAATATCACCAATAGATCTTCCAAATAACCTAGACATATCTAATCCAATCAAACAGCTAGGGCAAAATACCAAAGAATGCATTATTTCTGGAGCCTTGTATGCTGTTTCTGGTATGATAGAACGTACTTATGCTCAACTAAAGCAACCTGACTCAGAACTAAAACTACTATTAACAGGAGGAGATGCTAAACAAATAGCCATAAATTTACGTTGTCCTTACAAAATAGTTCCAGAATTGGTTTTTATGGGAATGGCACTACTATTAGATTAACTAAATTAGATTAACTAAATTAGATTAAATAAATTAATTAGATTAAATAAATTAAGACATATGTTTACACGTATATTATTTTTTACTTTATTGATTTTGAACCTAGCTCTATTTATTTGGGAATACCAACGGGCTGTACCAGAATGGATCGTCCCTTCCACCCATTTGCCGCCTTTAACAGGCCCAAGTATCCAATTGCTTTCTGAAACTACCCCCTATAATACCCCCTCTTCTCATGAACCATCAGGAGCCAATCCTCACCCTAAAATTATAGGTATAAAATCCCAACAGCACTGTGTAAGCATTGGCCCTTTGGAACAACAAGCGACGGTAATTGATATTATTGATACTTTAGAACGAGCAGGCCATACAACCAACCTTAGGACTAAAACCGAACAGCACACTAACGGATTTTGGGTCGTAGCCAAAGCCAAACGAGGTCAAAAAAAGAGTGCCCTAATGTCGAAACTACATGAATCTGGGGTGCTTGATGTATGGCGTTTTAAAAGTGGCCCATTAGCTGGGATGCTATCTTTAGGGTTCTATTCTGATCGTGCTAGTGCTAAAAAACGCATTCGAACATTAGCTAAAAAAAGATTTCGTGCTAGTATTCGTCCTAGAAAAATTGAGATTACAAAATATTGGATCTATAGTTCTTATATGTCAAGTGATACTGTTGCCAAAAGTGCTATAGAGCAAATTTATAAACGCTTGCCAGAATTAGCGTTTCCACCTCCATCTTGCTAATTTTGATGCGCACCCTACTTTTAAAAATGCGATTACGCTAAGGCTAATCGCACCTATAAAAATCATGGTTCACCACATACCATCATATTATTAAAAATCTTATGAGAATTACTAACTAAAGATGAAAAAAAATATCCTAATCATTGGTGCTGGAGGAGTTGCCCATGTGGCAGCCCACAAAGCTGCTATGAATAACAATGTACTCGGAGATATTTGCATTGCCTCAAGAACCCAATCTAAATGTGATGCAATTATCGACAGTATCCACCGCAAAAATCATATCCAGAATCCAGAAAACCGTCTTTACTCCAAACAGATAGATGCAACTGATGTAGATGCCACAACCCAACTGATTAAAGAGACTAATTCTGATATCGTAGTCAATTTGGGAGCGGCATTTATCAACATGTCCGTCCTTGAAGCCTGCCTAAATACTGGTGCTGCTTACTTGGATACCGCGATCCACGAAGAACCAGATAAGGTCTGCGAAACCCCACCTTGGTATGCTAATTATGAATGGAAACGTAAGGAGCGTTGCACTGAAAAGGGCATCACTGCCATTTTAGGAGCAGGTTTTGATCCAGGCGTAGTTAATGCTTACTGCGCCTTAGCAGCTAAAAATTATTTTGACTCGATAAATACTATCGACATTATAGATGTCAATGCTGGTAGTCATGGTAAATATTTTGCTACTAATTTTGATCCAGAAATTAATTTTCGGGAATTTATTAAAGTATGGACTTGGATAGATCGCCAATGGCAAGAATATCCCACTCACGCCATCAAACGTATTTACAATTTACCAGCGGTTGGTAAAAGTCCTATCTACCTAAATGGCCATGATGAATTACATTCATTATCAAAAAATATTGACGCAGATAGTATCAGATTTTGGATGGGATTTGGGGATCATTACATCAATGTCTTTACTGTATTGCGTACTTTAGGATTACTATCCCATCTTCCAATACAATTAACCACAGGTCAGCAAGTAGTGCCACTTAAGGTAGTTAAAGCATTATTGCCAGATCCTCAAACGCTTGCTTCTGAATATACAGGGAAAACCTGTATAGGAACTTTTGTCAAGGGCTTAAAAGATGGCAAAAGACGCGAGATTTTTATCTATCAGGCTTCAGATCATGCAGCCTGTTTTCAAGAAGTTGAATCACAAGCCATAAGCTATACCGCTGGAGTACCGCCAATTGCTGCGGCAATGTTAGTAGCTCAAGGTATTTGGGATCCTAAAACTATGGTTAATGTTGAGGAGCTTGATCCTGAACCATTGATTAATCTGTTAAATCTTATGGGTTTACCAACCGAGGTTAAGGAAATTAAACCCAACAGCCGTGAATCATTTGATGGTACAGTGCATGATTTAGAAGCAGAGCTGGCCAATTCTGTTGTAACAGTCACAGCTTCAGCCGCTAATCCCATGCTTGCTTTAGCATCCAAGCCAGTTAAGGCTATGACTTTAAAAAAAGCTAAAAAAATTAAAACAGACAAAAAAACAAAGAAATTCAATAAAAATGGCAAAAAGAAGAAACACTAACATCTTCCTATTACAATAGCAATACTACAAAATACCAAGATTATGTTGACAAGCATTAATAATATAACCTACTATGTTGATGCTTCACCTAATTCTATTTTGCCAGATTAAAAGATGAGACAACTGTAGTTTTGGTTGATGGCTGCATCGTCAACCCTATATCTTGCATATTTTATGGTGCGTGATGCGCACCCTACAATCTAATCTGATAAAGTAGAACTAGTCTTTACCAATTTCATTACCTTAAAGAGAACCAACTATATGCTGAAATTAAAGCAACAAACCTTTTGGAAAATAATAGTCTCGTGTTTGTTAAGTATAACAATCTATAGCAACATCACTATAGGGGATACTTCAGTCACACCATCAATAGAAGCGACCATAGATCTTGAATTTAACCAATTAAACAACACTCTAGTATCTATGGTTAAAGATTCTAACAACTTAAGAAAAGATGGCCCCAAAATCTTTAAAGTTATTGTAGATTGGCTACAACAAAATCACAAAAAACGCTTAAATGACTGGAAAAATGCTGCTGATAAAGATCACGCTAATTCGCAATTTTTTCTAGGTATATATTCTCTAATCATCAAAAATGATAAAAAGGCGGCGGATGAATGGCTCACTAAATCAGCACAAAACGGCAATGCTTGGTCGCAACTGGGTATTGGACTTAGAAGAAGTTCCAGACTTAGGAAAGGATTAACAGAAGAAGGCTTTCAATTGATCTATAAATCAGCTCAACAGGGTAATATATTAGCTCAATATATAGTATCTATATTTTTTGCAACAGGTAAAGGCACTAAACAAGATATGGATACAGCCAAAAAATGGCTTAAAAAATCTGCAAATCAAGGCTTTAAAGCCGCTCAACGTCTTGTCAATAAGCCGGATTTAAAACCAAGAGATTTTTATATGTCACCTCGATAAATACTAAATACGTGGATTGGGTTGTAAGTCCTTTTGGCAACCCAATCTACTAATCTACAGGAGTATTAGTTAAATTATCTTCTAAATATAATAATTTAACTTGATTAGTTTCAGATTTAGATTTACTATTAGCTTCAGTATTGTTGTTAATTACAGTATTATTGGCAGAATTTAGGGCATATTCTTTTCCATAAGAAAAAATCTTTATTTGATCAGCACTGGCTGATTCTGCAATTAAAAAGTCTCGCACCGCTTTTGCCCTACGCTCCCCTAAAGCTAAGTTATACTCTCTAGTTCCTAGCTGATCCCCATATCCTATTAACAAAATTCTAGCCTGCGGCTGCAATAACAAATACTTACCATGTTTGCGTAATATTGCTTTTGAACTATCTTTAATTATGCTACTATTGTTGGTAAACAGTACTATCTGGGTTGGTGGATATTCCAACTTTGGTTTTGGTGGATGTTCCAACTTTGGTTTTGGTGGATATTCCAACTTTGGTTTTGGTGGATATTCCAACTTTGGTTTTGGTGGATATTCCAACTTTGGTTTTGGTGGATATTCCAACTTTGGTTTTGGTGGATATTCCAACTTTGATTTTGGTGGATATTCCAACTTTGATTTTGGTAGTGAGTCTATTTTTTGGTTATGTATAGGCATAGGAGAGTAGTGTTCAGGTATTTTTACTATCAAACCTGATTCAGGGTCTACAATAGGCGGGCTTCCACAACCTACTAATAGTATCAATATACTAATTGCAAAGAATGTTAGAAATAATTGCGACATTTTAAATGATCCTTATTAATCTTTAGGATTTGGACATCCTTCATTTGCTTGCCCAAAGTATTTTACATGTGATCGTTCCCATGCTCTGCGTGGGAACAAACTAGAAATGAAGGATGCCACTATATCCAAATTTTAGTGTTTTGAATACGCAGGTTCCCACATCATTCCCTTACTTTTGATGCTTTGGTATATTTGGCCATCAGTAGATACTGCTGCTAACTCTCTATGCCCGTTATTTTGAGTGGCATAAATAATCATACTACCGTTAGACAGAAAACTTGGTGATTCGTCTAATGGTCCTGGAGTCATTTCTTCAAATTTTCCAGTTGCCAAATTTAGCAATCCAATACGTGATGCTCCTTCACGATGCGTTACAAACGCTAGAAATTTGCTATCTGGAGAATACACAGGATTCGCATTATAATCACCCTCAAAGGTTAAACGTTTTGCTGCTATATGACGATTAACTGGACGATTAACTGATATTGTATAAATTTGTGGTGTACCGCCACGATCTGAAGTAAATGCAATGGTACTTCCATCTGAAGACCAGCTTGGTTCAGTATCAATACTGATATGATTAGTTATTCTTGATAATTTTTTAGTAGCAAAGTCAAATATGTAAATTTCGGGGTTACCGTCTTTAGATAGCACTAAGGCTAAACGTTGTCCATCAGGAGACCAAGCAGGAGCACTATTAATACCAGAATATGTTGGAATTGGTTTACGAATTCCCGTGTGTAGATCCTGTATATAAATAGTACATTGTTGCTGCTCCAGAGAGACATAAGCTAGTTTATTACTATTTGGAGACCAGGCTGGCGATAATAGAGGTTCATTAGAACTTAAAATAGTTTGGTCGTTATGTCCATCTATATCAGCAACATTTAGTAATATTTGCGGGTTATTATGAGCTTCTGTAGTGATATAGGCTATTTGGCTAGTAAATGCCCCTGGAATACCAATGAATTGTTCGTAGATGATATCAGAGATTTTATGGGCTGTAGCTCGGATATTTTGTATATCTATAGTTATCCATTTATCCATTATCTGGCTATTGTTTTGAACATCCAAAATTTGGAAGCGGAGCCTATAGTTATTAGAGCTATTGTAATAGATCTTTCCTAATACAAGAGCTTTTTGGCCTATGGTGTTCCAGAGCGAAAAATCTATATCAGCACCGATCTGGGGTTGTTTTAGCATTCCCTCTTCTTTTAGCGTTTTAAAACGGCCACTATTGAATAGGTCTGTTGTAATAATCGTACTGATCAGTTTAGGTAGTTGTTTTATAGTGGGATCGTTTGTGTTCACTGGTATTGTACTTAAAGTACTGTCAGTACTATCCATACGATCAATACTATCAGTATTCCAAATAAAAGGAATGATCGCAATTGGAATAGCACTTTGTATATTAGTTGTTGTGATGTTGAATGCGGCAATCACAAATTGTTGTTTTAATAGCAACACTATTAGTATTAAAAAACGGTATAATATAGTTTGATTCATTGTAGTTTTTCCAGTTAAGTAGCTATTCTAGTATATACTATAGGTTAGGTTGGTTGGGCATTGCCCACGTGAAATCCAAGGATTGTATCCTATATGTAAAATTGACAAATGGCAAGTTTCTTGATAGTTCAAAATCTTGATAGTTCAAAAAAATGTTAAACTTGATTATCCAATTTTTTTGAGTTGACAAATTTGTAGCTGCTCAAGAACGTGCGATTACGCTAAGGCTAATCGCACCTACAATTTTGTAATATTTAACGATTTTGTAAATAGATTTAATAGGTTTTTATGGAGCTATCTAGTTTAACCGCTATTTCTCCCATTGATGGACGTTATAGTGCCAAGACTAAAATCTTAAGAGCTATTTTTAGTGAATTTGGTTTAATGCGCTATAGAGTTCTAGTAGAAATAGCATGGCTTAAGGCTTTGGCTCATGAGCCACAAATTACAGAAATACCAGAATTTTCATCACAATCCATCCAGTTTTTAGATGGGATTATCGATAACTTTTCTTTGGAAGATGCGTATCGCATTAAGGCTTTAGAAAAAATCACTAATCATGATGTTAAAGCTGTTGAATATTTTCTTAAAGAACAAATTACTAAAGAACAAAATTCTAGGCTACAAAACTCTAAAATACAGCACTCTAAGGAACAGGAATCTTTAGCTAATATAAGTGAATTTATCCACTTTGCTTGCACCTCAGAAGATATTAACAATCTTGCCTACGCCCTAATGCTACAAGAAGGCCGCAACAGAATACTATTACCACACATAGAAACTTTGATTACGAATCTACGTACCTTAGCTCACTCCCATGCAGAATGCCCCATGTTAGCACGTACCCACGGTCAACCTGCATCTCCTACAACCTTGGGCAAAGAACTAGCAAATTTCGTATATCGCCTGCAAAGACAACACAATATTATCGCAAATATTCAAATTCTTGGAAAAATCAATGGTGCAGTTGGAAATTACAATGCCCACTTATGTGCCTATCCAGAACTAAACTGGCCCAAATTTGCGCAACGTTTTGTTACTGATTTGGGGCTAGATTGGAATCCATACACGACCCAGATTGAACCTCATGATAGCTTTGCGGAATTATTTCAGGCCTTAATACGCATCAATACCATTTTGATAGATATGTGCCAGGATATATGGGGCTATATTTCTTTAGGATATTTTAAGCAACGGGTAATCGCGGATGAAGTAGGTTCCTCTACTATGCCCCATAAAGTTAATCCTATAGACTTTGAAAACGCTGAAGGCAATTTAGGTTTAGCCAATGCCATTTTAAATCATCTAGCTGCTAAATTACCTATTTCGCGCTGGCAGCGCGATCTTACCGATTCTACCGTACTGCGTAATTTAGGTATAGGCATCGCTCATACTAGTATAGCTATACAGTCCATAATCAAGGGATTAGGTCGTTTAGAGGTAGATGCTAATCGTTTAGATCAGGATCTAGCTGCTAATTGGGAAGTGCTGGCCGAACCTATACAAACTGTCATGCGGCGTTATGGGATTAAAGAATCTTATGAGAAACTCAAGGCATTTACTCGCGGTCAGCACATAGATACTATTAGTATAGAGCGATTTATTGATTCGTTAGAGTTGCCAGAAATAGTTAAAGAGCAATTAAAGGCTATTACTCCTAAAAGATATATTGGTAATGCTCCAGAGCAAGCTAAAAATATTTAAGTAATTCTCGATGTTCAAAAGTTAGTATCTGTTAATATTCTAATATCATGTGTTGCAAGGGTTTTATAGGAGATACCATACAAAATGCCTTGCAGAATGAAACGACTAAAAAATATATTTGTATTACTCGACTATCCAGTTTTTTGGCTTAACAAAAATTGCGTATGGATTCCTGCTTTCGCAGGAATGACGGGTGGGTCATTCAACGGACAGCAGATTTTTCATCAAGTCGTCATTCCTGCGAAAGCAGGAATCCAGTATTATAAATTTCAATTGTATTATACTCTATGTTCAAAAGTTAGTATTAGGTAATATTCTAATTCCTTACGCTATAAGGCTTCTATGGAATATAATGTATAAAACATTGCGTAGAGCTAATCAAGTAAAAACCTAATTAAAATATGTAATTCCAAGATATTTAAGTATATAAGCATTTTCTAACTTTTGAACATCGAGTTATATAAACATTTTCTAAATTTTGAACATCGAGTAATTATGTTATTACGCTGAGCTAATTGCACCTACATTCGTGCTGCATACCCCATGATATGGTTGTGCCATACCAGCTAGTTTATTAGAAATTATAAAACTAAAATTAAATACGGTCCTGGCATCTATTTTTGTAAGTTCCATTTGATTCGTGTCCTGGTTCATAATGCCTGTTTGCAAATCCTTACCACCTATCAGTTTACATCATTTTAAGTTAATAATATTAATACGTTCTGCTACAATCTCTAGTGGATGACATACCCTTACTTCAAGATTGGAAGCACGTAAACCAGCTTTTAACCTCAAAGCACAGCCAGTATTAGTGGTAACAACTATGGTAGCTTTAACATCCTTAATGATCTGTATTTTATCAGCAAGTAAGGATAGAGATATATCCTGATGTTTTAGCATATAGGTGCCAGCCGCCCCACAGCATGTAATATTTTTAGGTAATGGTTTAGGCGTAACGTCCGGTAAGTGTGTTAAAAGATCTATTGCCGCTTGTGGATCTTTTACTGGATGCCGTTGAGTGCATGGCGTATGTACCCAAATTGTCTGGGGCGTTGTATCTATAACCAAATCATCAGGCCAAGCTATATCAGCTATAAAACGATTAGCATCAACTACAGTTTTAGACAGGTCTGGGGAAGTACGCAATTCAGCTAAACAAGCACTAGCTAAAGTCAATATGTATGGATAATCTTTTAAGAGACTAGTAGTCTGCGCTAATTCTAGATCGCCCCGTGCTGCAAACCCATCATGCCGATGTAAGGCACCACAACAGCAAGGTTGGTTTGGAACTGAGACCTGGTATCCAAAGCAGGTAAGGATTTTTATTGCAGCTTTGATCACATTGGCATCTATTGACCGCCCAATACAACCTGGAAATATAGCTATAGGATGTGCTGAAGCCCGAAGCGCATCTTGCGAACCCTGTATAGCATTCAGTGCTGGAAAATTACCCCCCCCTAATTTCTCGTATAGGATATTCTGGCAATAAATTATCAGCATGATCTAATTGCAAGAATTTTAATATCCCAGATCTTTGAATCCAAAGACGTAACCAACTATGCTGATAATATCGCACTAACGGTAACAATATAGCAGGACGCACTGCAAGATTAAGCAACAAATAGCGTAGACTACGTTTATAGCGAGGCTGCCGTGCTGTTAATATAGCCCGTGTCGCATCAATAATATGCGTAACTGGTACTTTAGATGGGCAAACGGCTTCACAAGCATGGCACTCTAGGCAACGACTTAAACGTCTATTCAAACTATAAGTATTTGGTATCTGTTCATTTAATAAGCCCTGTACAATGGCAATACGCCCTCTTGGAGAATCTGCCTCTTGAACTGCTTTGCGATAAGTAGGACAATGCGGCAAACAGAGACCACATTTCACACATGTATCGGTTAATGCTAGAATTTGTTCAGAATTCAAAGTAAATTTTTACCTAATGCGCTTATATAAGAATATTTGGCCTTGGGCATTGCGTAATGCTAAACGACCATTGCTTACAGCATACTCATAAATCCACCGCCTATTAAATTGCGGATTATATAATATTAGTATTTTGTCACGTATTTGTAACGTTCCTGTGGCAGAGCGTCCACGCCCTGAATTGAGACGAAATCTGGAACCTTGAATCCTTAATTGTTCGCCTCTATTACTTAGCCATATTCCATTTATATGGTTTGGAGTTGGGAAAAAATACTGTGGTATTGTTTGTGGGGTATAAGGCGGCGCATAATATGAATTGTTGCTACCAATTCCCATCATAGCGTTCATCATATTTAGCATAGCATCGGCTATTGCAGGACGTTGGTCTGCTGCCGTTACCATATTGGGAATTATCCATAAGAAAACAAGTAGATAGGGCATGGTTAAAGAGTTAATTCGTTTACAATATAATTTTTATATTATATTATATTACAAGATAAAATGGATTTGAACAGAAGGATGATTATTAAAATGCATTTAAGGAATGATTAGGTTTCATAAAACTAAAATTTGTGTTTGTTCCCAAGCATAGCGTGGGAACGATACAAAAAAGTGTAAACTACTTTTGGACGGTAATGAAGGATGCCTTATGCCAAAATTTATTTGTTGCCAATTTTAGGATGTGTTGAGGTATGGAGTGCATCAATAGTTATCTTATATACGTTGCTTCGTTGGGCTATAATTAACTGGATTCCGCATAGTGCTAAGTTCCGAATCTAATATCACAAATTGGACCCCACAATTGACCGAATTTTTAGCAATTATGCGCACTGCTAGACCCTGGTCAGTCGAAATGAGTCGTTATAGCAGAGGTGCTGATAACAAACATATTGATGTGCATTTAAGCCCGACTTTCATGACTTGTGTAAAAAACTTAGTAAACGGCATGATTCAAAAGGACTTAGATATTCATTATTGGGGTAAAGCTAATAAGGCCGCATTTACAGAAGAAATAGAACGCTTTCGAGTAACATACGATAACCTCATGGAAATGAGTATCCAAGAACATGATTTGGCTCCCAGCGTTTTGGAACCAATTGATTGGATGCGTTTAGCACAACTATCCGTCTTTAAATATTTAATCCAATCTGTAGCTTTAGAATTAGAGGAATTACGCCACAGCCTTGAAAAAGCACGTGCCGAAGAACAAAAAAGTGGCAAACACCTCCAATATCATCAGCAACTTACAATTTTAGCACGCGAAAGTGGTTCGATTTCTTACCGCGTATCGAAACAAATCTTTACTATAGTAGAACGTCTTGAAGGAGTACGTCTGCGCCGTCTACGTAAATCTCTTTTAGGGATGTCTTGGCCAATCCCTCAAGAATCTCTATTTAATGTATTACTAAGATTACCAAATTTACTCAACGAAGAGATGGCAGTATACCATTATCCAATGCTATGTTTAGGATCGTTGGGCAAACAAAATAGAATTAAGATTAATGCATGTATTATAGAGGTATTTAAAGACTATCTACCTACATGGCTATCTGACAATCTCAAAATAAAAAACGTTACGGAACGCATTACTACAGATTTAGATGATGCTGAAGACTCTGGTATACCACTAAGAATTATAGACCGTAAAGATCAAGGCAATCTACAAGGATTCTTAGAATCTGAGATAGTACTAAACCAACTCCTAACCGAAAATGAATATAAAACTCCATTATACACCTGGCTAGATGATCCAAGTAATTTACTGCGTCTTTTTGGTCTATCTATAACTCAAAATCCTGATAAAACTCCAATAGTACCAGAGATTAGTACTGAAGACGCTATCAAACGTTGGCGTAATTTTATGCGTGGCATACGCGAAGAATTATTTAAGCGGCTTTATGATATGAATATAGTCACAGAAGTTGTAGCTTCATATTGGACCACTCGTATTTATCAAACGCTACCACCCAATACTTCGCCACGTTTAATTTACGAATATCTAACTGGACATCAAGATCGGCAAAAGATCTTACGCCGTTTTAATGCCCACCAAAACCCAGAACTTGCGAATATAGCTAAAACACTAGATAGTGCAGTTGCTGAGATCAGACAGATGTCTCGCAACGAACAGCGTAAATATTTGGGCCGAGTCATGATAGACTTTCTTACTTTACGTAAGGATTTAAAATTGGCCTATAAAACCTTTGAGGCCATGGACCAAATCTCTGTACTTACAAATGAAAAAAAGTTAGCATTATCTCGCGCCAATGGTCTATTGCATGAATTTTTGTTAACACAAGAACAGACTGGAGACCAACGTATTCGCTGTCATGCGGTCTTAAAAGCTGATCTTCGAGGTTCTACCAAAGTTACAACTGAGTTACGAGCTAAAAAACTTAATCCAGCAACGCATTTTAGCCAAAATTTCTTTAATCCAATCACAGCGAGTTTAGAACATTTTGGGGCTAATAAGGTATTTGTAGAGGGTGATGCTGTTATCTTAAGTATTTTAGAAAAAACAGGAGATTCTAAAAGCGGACGTACTGTAGCCTGTGCTTGCGGTTTAGGGGCTGAAATTTTAGATATTGTAGCACGCCACAATATTACTAATCGGCGGTATGGATTACCCGAATTAGAGTTAGGCATAGGCATAACATTTGTTAATGAAGAGCCAACATATTTATACGATGGAGATCGTACCATAATGATCTCTTCGGCTATCAATTTAGCAGATCGGCTTTCATCCTGTGCAAAAGTATTGCGCAATGCTCCTTTTACTAAGACCGGTCGTCCTTTTAGAGTAGAAGTATTAGTGCCTCCAGAAGGCAGCGATGCCACAGCTGGTGCCAAGACCAATGTATTACGCTATAACGTGAATGGTATTGAGATGGATGCGATGGCATTTGCAAAATTAAAAACAGAAATTGCGCTACGACCTTTGTATTTGAAAGTAGGTGGCCAAATAGAGTCTTTGCATGTGGGACAATATCCAGATCGTAGTGATCGCCGCCATCTAATAGTAGTACGAGAATCTCCAGTGCATATTTGGGAATGGGGAGAAATTTCTACAAAGACTGATCCTGAAAATCAAATATTTTATGAAGTAGTGGTAGATGAAGATTTAATTAATAAGGTACGTAATAAGCTTAATCCAAGGCGTGATTCGCAAATTTCTGACAGTCGATTTCCAACTATAGATTCTACTACACCAGAAGGTGTAGATGGGAGGACTGGTTCAGTCTGATTTTAGTGAGACAAAATTTTTCTCTACAACTATAACTGGAACAGCGTCTACACGCCTTACCCAGTTACTTATTAACTTACCATATTACTTATGTTATGGAACCATTAAGGCGGCACCAACATATTCACCAGCTAACATTCCAGCAACTGAAAACATCACAGATGCTGTGGTATAAAATATAGCACTATAAAAGCCCTCATCATGTGCTAAACCAATAGTATCATGCGCAAACAAAGAAAAGGTAGTAAACCCTCCCAAAAATCCAGTTGTTACTAAAGAAGCCCAAACCCCTTCTGGAGTATCTTCACGCAATCCTGCCGCACCACTTACTAAACCAAAAATAAATGAACCTACTATATTAACAGTTATAGTACCAGCATAAGGATATTCTAACTCAATATAATGCCCCACACTGTGAGATACCAAATATCTAGTAACCGATCCTAAGGCACCACCAATAGCCACTGCACTAATAGAAGGGTTTACATGTTCTTCAACCGTAGCTAAGATTGCTACAATCCATGTGCCTACCAAGGCAGTCTTCCAGGTATTTGCTACAGGCACTAGCTTACCAGTTGCGGCTGGTTCAGATACTGCTTTTTTCAATGCATTTGTCTCTGGCATTGTATCAGCAGCATAAGCGGTTATTCCCCATAACCATAGTCCTATTAAAATCCATTGCCATCCAATAATTTGCATTGTTACCTCACTAAATTAACGTTGAACCAAATTGCTTGTGATCCAATATGGTTCATTATGAAGCATTTTAATAAAAATTGTATCTTTTTTGTAGATTGTTAGAATCGCTAATCTTATTAATTCTACTTTGTCATATTTACAACCTACAATGCTACAAATCTAATATGACAAAGTAGAATTAATGTATGTCTATGTAGTTTATATCTGTATTGATATCTATGGTGTATATCTATGGTGTATATCTAAATTACATACGTATAGTATATCTTTAGTTTACTAATCTTTAGTTTACTAATCTTTAGTTTACTAATCTTTAGTGTACTAAACCTAAATCTTAATGTAAGCCTTTTTATGGAGTCAAGTTTGCATGGCCATTGGTCCATTAATGATCGATATTCAAGGATTAATCCCTACTTCAGAAGATCAAACCCTATTAAGCCATCCAGCAGTAGGAGGAGTCATCCTATTTAGTAAAAATTATCAATCCCCAACCCAACTTACAGATTTAGTAGCAGCAATTCGTCAATTACGCCCCACAGAATTTTTAATAGCTGTAGATCAAGAAGGCGGCCAAGTACAACGCTTTCGTGAAGGCTTTACCATACTACCGCCAGCCTCTTGGCATGGAAAAAATTATCAAAAACAACCTGACACCGCCTGTAAAATAAGCGAACAAACTGGATGGTTAATGGCTGCTGAATTACATAGTATAGGGATAGATTTTAGCTTTGCTCCAGTACTGGATTTAGGCATTGGCAATAGTCAGGTCATTGGCAATCGTGCTTTTGCTGATGATCCTGAAACAATAACCAAACTAGCCCGAGCTTGGATCAAAGGCACTCATTCTGCTGGAATGTCTGCTGTGGGCAAGCACTTCCCAGGGCATGGGACTGTACCAACTGATTCTCATTTTGAATTGCCCGTTGATAATCGTTCATTAACAGCGTTGTTCCAAGCTGACTTGCAGCCTTTTCAAAACGTAATAAATACTGGGATAGATGCGGTCATGGCTTCTCACGTACTATATCCTAAAATTAATCATCAACCAGTAACCTTTTCAAGTTACTGGTTACAAGATATTCTACGCAGTCAACTAGGCTTTCAAGGAGTCGTTTTTAGTGATGATTTAGATATGAAAGCAGCCGCCAATTTTGGAAATTACGCAGCACGGGCACGGGCAGCTCTTACCGCAGGTTGTGATATGTTGCTAATCTGTAATAATAGATCTGGGGCATTAGAAGCTGCCAACGCTTTAGATTCTTATGATCATACAGCATCCCAACACCGCCTACGAAATATGCAGGCTAGGATGCCAGTACTGTCTTGGGATGCTCTACGTATGGAACAGCGTTGGTTTGATGCTGTGGCACAATTATCAACTTACACTGTTCCTAAAAACTTGGACAAAGCTGGACATTTTTAGGTAATTCGCTCTCTGTTGATAATTTTGATAAATTGCAACTAGAGTCCTGGTTGAGCAGTCCCAACCGTAGTCGCTCAGTCCGTTT
>LFCU01000071.1 GCA_001044195.1 Candidatus Achromatium palustre | reverse complement strand
AAAACTGGATAGTCGAGTGATATATTATTGTATGATATATTATAGGGTACGCATTGCGTACCATCATTTCATAACTGAGGAAAAATATATGTGGCGACGTTTAATCTACTGGCTATTAGGCATTAGCTTGGGCCTATTAGCAGGCTGTGCGAATAACAATCCACAGCAGCCTAATCTTGCAGCAACAAACTATGGCCGTGGCACTGCTGGAACTGGACAGCGCATTGGCTCTACTGCAATGCCTACATCTCCAGCACCAAAACCTAGCTTTGATCCCATAGAACTATACAAAGGTAGCTATGCTCTACTTATAGGAGCCTCAGAATATACCGCTGGTTGGCCTAGATTACCTGGAGTCAAAAAAGATATTCCAGCAGTTAAAGCAGCCTTAGAGCGTCATGGCTTTCAAGTAACTGTAGTCTGGGATCCCAATCGCACTCAGTTATTACAGGCTTATGATAATTTTATTAATAAGTATGGACTAGCTGAAAATAATCGCCTGCTGTTTTATTTTGCTGGACATGGCTATACTAATAAGATGAGCTATGGAGAGGAAATGGGCTATATTGTGCCTGTAGATGCTCCTAATCCTTACCAAGATCTTACAGGTTTTCTTAAATTTGGGCTTGATATGCAGCAAATCGAAGTATATGCCAAACGTATTAATTCCAAACATGCTCTATTTTTATTCGATTCCTGCTTTTCAGGTTCTATCTTTGCTCTATCACGAGAGATTACTCCACTCCATATAACTTATAAAACTACCCGTCCGGTGCGACAATTTATTACCTCAGGATCAGCCGAAGAGAAGGTACCAGATTATAGCGTATTTCGGGAACAGTTTGTCTCAGCTTTAAACGGGGAGGCAGATGCTAATAGGGATGGTTATGTCACAGGTTCGGAGTTGGGGATGTTTTTGCAAAATTCTGTGATTAATTATAGTAGAAACGCCCAGCATCCGCAGTATGGCAAGATCCGCAATCGTAATCTGGATAAAGGGGATTTTGTGTTTCAGGTTGCAGCAGCACCAATACCAACTATACCTAATAATCCTGACACTCCATCTGTGGCAGCGCAAAATGCTCGATTGCGGGCTGAGTTAGCAGAAGCCAAGCGTCAAGCCGCCTTAGCCAAAGCACGCGAGCAGGCTGCTCATCAGTCTAGGTTGCAAGCAGAACAAGCAAGATTAGCCAAAATCCAACAAGAACGTAAGGCTGAAGAGGCACGTCTTGCTGAGTTAGAACGTCAACGGCGTAAAGCTGCTGAGGAATCTAAACGTCTTGCCGCTTTAAGAAGACAGCGTCAAGCAGAAGAGGCTCGATTAGCCAGGTTAAGACAAAAACAACGCCGTAAATCCTATGAGCCTGAGATGGTCTCTATCCCAGCAGGTAGTTTTAGAATGGGGGATATTCAGGGTGCTGGTGATTCTGATGAGAAGCCCGTGCATGAGGTGTATGTTAAGGCTTTTTCTATCAGCAAGTATGAGATTACGGTAGGGCAGTTTAAGAGTTTTGTACGAGATACTAATTATCGGGGCAGTAAGGTGGATTGGGAATATGGCTGTAAGGGTTTTATGCAGCCAACATTTACTCAAGCAGATAATCACCCTGTGGTCTGTGTAACCTGGCTGGATGCGCTTGCCTATACCAAATGGCTTAGTCGTAAGACTGGTAAAAAGTATCGTTTGCCCACAGAGGCTGAGTGGGAATATGTGGCCCGTGCTGGTACTTCTACTAAGTACTGGTGGGGCAATGAGATTGGTAACAATAGAGCTAATTGTAGTCGTCGTCATTGTGGTGATCAATATCGATATACATCCCCTGTAGGTTCTTTTGCTGCTAATCCTTGGGGTCTTTATGATACCGTAGGCAACGTATGGGGTCTCTTCCTCTGCTGCTTTGGCATCTTTTTTAGCTAGGGCACTATAAGTAGCATCTAGGGTACCAACTACGGCTTCTTTGGCTAGAATGCCAGTAAAAATACCTACGGCTGCCGGCCAATTCTCTTGCGTAAGGCCCATAGGAGAAAAAGCGGGTGCAATGGTGCGACCTATTTCACTGAGTACTGATTTATCACTATTCTCATTACCAAAACTACCATCTGTGCCCAAAGCATTTAGGAAATTCAGTACCAAAACCATAGGGACAATGATTTTGCCGGCCCTGAACATGAAGCTTTTGGTACGGTCCCAGGTGCGTAGCAATACGCTTTTTACGGTTGGTAATAGATAGGGCGGTAACTCCATGATAAAAGGTGTAGGATGGCCTTGTAATAGGGTATGTTTCATGATCAGGCCCGTCAAAACGGCCATAGCAATGCCTATTAAGTAGAGTAGAAATACCAGATTTTGGCCACCAGTAGGGAAGAATGCAGCGGCAAATAATGCATACACTGGTAGTCTGGCTCCGCAGGACATAAATGGTGACATTAAGATGGTCATGATGCGATCCCGATGCTGTTCTAAGGTGCGCGTGGCCATAACTGAAGGTACATTGCAACCAAAGCCAACAATAAGAGGTACAAAGGCTTTCCCTGGCAGACCAATGCTGCGCATAAAGCGATCCATAACAAAAGCTGCGCGGGTCATGTAGCCAGAGTCTTCTAATACTGATAGAAATAGATATAAAAAGGCGATGATCGGAATAAACGTTGCTACGGTCTGAACACCACCACCGATGCCGTTGGCTATAAGTACTTTGAACCAGTCTGGGGAGCCTAAATTGCTCATTAAAGTGCCTAGACCATCTACTAATAAAGCTCCAGTGAATTGATCAAAAAAATCGATAAAAGCACCGCCAATGTTAATGGTGAACATAAACATCAGGTACATCATCAAGAGAAAAATCGGTATGCCTAGAATACGATTTAGAACTATTTGGTCGACCTTATCTGTAGTACTACGAGCTATACGGCCAGCTCTATGCAGTGTAGCTTTGACAACTTTATCAGCAAAGCCATAACGGGCATCTGCTAAACTAATATCTAGATCATCATCGAGTGCTTGCTCAGTTTCAGTTTTTAATTCAGTAATTTGTTGACTTAGCTTCGAATCAGCTTCAGAAGAATTGCAGATACTTGTAGCTAAACTATCTCCTTCCAGCATACTCAATGCTAACCAACGTACATTCATTTTATGGGCTAAGGCTAATGGTTCAATTTTGGGAATTAATTTTGCTATAGCATGTTCAATAGGTTTAGCATAGTCAATCTGACATTTGGAGATGGCCGTTTCTGGATCTTGCACAGTC
The DNA here is from genome assembly GCA_001044195.1 of Candidatus Achromatium palustre. Classification (GTDB taxonomy): domain Bacteria; phylum Pseudomonadota; class Gammaproteobacteria; order Chromatiales; family Chromatiaceae; genus Achromatium; species Achromatium palustre. The sequence continues at coordinate 10,731 of LFCU01000071.1, read as the reverse complement.
TTTAAGATGGTAGCCTTAAGTTCTTGAATACCTTCCTCAGTTTTAGCAACCGTAGATATTATTGGACAACCTATTTGTTGCTGTAAATTTTGCACACTAAGTTTATGACCTGCGGCACGAACTCGGTCCATCATATTGAGCGCTACCAAGACTGGCACTTGCATTTGCAATAGCTGTCCAGTTAGATAGAGATTGCGTTCCAGATTGGCAGCGTCTACAATATTGACTATTAGATCTGCCGTTCTTTCAGCTACAAAGTCGCGGGCAATACGTTCATCTACTGATATATTAGGATCAGAGACATCTAAGGAATAAGTTCCTGGTAAATCTACTAGTTCAAATTCAATAGTGCCTAATTTGTAGTAACCAGTTTTGCGTTCTACCGTTACTCCGGGCCAATTACCGACTCGCTGTTTAGCTCCGGTAAGAGCGTTAAATAAAGTGGTCTTGCCGCAATTGGGGTTGCCAACTACACCAATGGTATAGCGTTTTTTCATGCTACGGTCTCCGTTATTTGCTCAACTTGTATGGCAGCGGCTTCATCCTTGCGTAAACTTAAGTGAAAACTGCGTACTTGGATCTCTACTGGATCACCCATTGGTGCTACTCTCTTAATACTAAAATTCGTACCAGGGGTTAAGCCCATAGCCAATAGTTTTTTGCGATAATTTTTATCAACGACGGCAAAGCCAGTGACTCGACCCTGGTCGCCCACAGCCATATCTTTTAAATTCATTAGCCATCATCTCCAATGTGAACCACCATAATCTTCATTGCCATACCGCCTCCAACAGCGATGCGGGTAGCATCTCTTTCTACCAACATTCCAGCTCCTTGGCGTTGTACAACACGAATTTCGCTACCGATATTAAGTCCTAGATCAGTTAGTCGTTTATCTAGCGTACGTCCAGCTTGCAAGGCAACAATCTGTAATTGTTCACCTTCTGTCGCCATTCCAAGAGCAAAAGGTTTTTGTGTGGTGCTCATACCAGTATCCATCTTTGTTAGAGGATAATAGTTGGGATAGTAACTATAGATATAGTAAATAAGATATAGTAAATATAAATATAGTAACTACATAATTACTTATTAGACATTATTCGAAACCATCTTTCATGCCAGCAATTATAATGCGATAATTGGGGTTTCGAATAATGTCTATTATAGTGATATTAAAATACAAATGCAAATGATTTGTAATTAGATTTAATATATTATTTAAAATTGCTTTTTATATCATAGCCAATTGACTGATTCTACCGCTTTCTGTGGGTATATAAATATTGGATAATGCTAGATAAAATTATGAACCACAGTATATTCAAAAAATGTGGATTGATAAATTTAAATAGTCAAGTTATATTTTACTGAACTGAATTTTAAATAAGCGAACCTTACATATAACTAAAAATATTATGAAATTAAAAATTGCTACTCGTTACTTAAACCTATTACCAATTTTCCTGATGGTAAATATAGCTTGGGCAGAAGAGCCTCGAAAACCTAGTATGTCAGCAGTGTTAACTGGCACTGCACTGACTACAGATAACAGCCAAATTTCCAGTGAATATCTATCAAGTATGGATCTGGTTGGGATTTTGCCTCTAGGTAATGGAGATTTAAATGTGCATGTTGAAGGTGCAACTACTGTAGCCGATGATGGTGTCTCAGCTATGATAGGAGAATCTAACGGCGATGCTGGTAGTGCTGCTGATAGAGATGGCGAGGGGCGATTACAAATTTCCGAATTATTTTATGCCTTACCATTATTTGGCAATGCTACTATGAGTATAGGAATGTTGGATGCTACAGCCGGTTTAGATACTAGTGATGTAGCTAACGATGAAACTACGCAATTCTTAGCCGGGCCACTGATAAATAACCCTACAATTGGTTTTCCAGACTATACTATTGGTATAGCAATAAATTCAGAACCAGAATCAATGGGATTAGGCTATAATCTGTTTTTAGGTAGTTCTGATGGTTTGGCAGATGAGGATCGTAATCAGAATATAGGATATAGCAATAATAACAATAGATATAACCGTTTATTCCAATTAAACCGTGAGGGTAAAGGAATATTTGCGGCTGCCGAGGGAGTATGGAAAGGCTCTGGTCTCACAGCACGTCTAGGTATGTGGATCAATACAGCCGATCATGCTCATCTTAATCCAAATCCTACTGATCTTGATGCAACCTCTAATAACTATGGCATCTATGGAGTGTTAAACGGATCAATGGATACAGGTACCTGGGGAATACGCGCTGGTTGGGCCGATCCTGAAGTATCTGAAGCTAATTGGTCATTAGGGGTAGCAATGGAATATCCAATTAATGGTGTAGGTATTGCTGGTGTTGGATTCATGTATACTGGAGTATCTAATGATCTTAGGAATAATCCTGGTGAAAATTTTGTAGCAGCTGATGGTATGATGGTTGCCGAAGTGTATCTGCGCTTAGATCACTTGACAGACCATCTAGCAATTACCCCCTTGATACAATATGTAGACAATTCAGGCTTCAATTCATCTGAAACAGCACCAACAGATGTGTGGATATTTGGAGTCCGAGCGAATGTAGAGTTACCATAATTCCATATATTAGTTTTGACCGTAGGGTGCGCATCCGCGCACCATAAATCTTAAATAGCACGTAGATACGATTAAAACAGAATTGTAGGTGGCCTTAGATAGCAAAAGGAGAAAACTAAGCTGGATCACATTAACGTCAAAATAGACGCTACAATAAAGACACAAACTAAAGCGAAAAATGGAACAAGAAAGAATTGATGCACAAAACACGGATAAAATCCGCATCGCCATCAAAAAATGGTAATGATTACATGCCCTCAATTAATGGCGGCTATTTAATCATGACGTTAGATGAAAAAGAGTTGCATATTACAAGTGTACCATCTATGATATTAGGTGCTAATCAGCATAGAGATAATATAGCAAAAAATTTTGATCACTTTGAAGATACACAAGGAAATATATTTGATATTTCAGTATACTATATCAAATAGAGAAGTTAACTGGGAACTTCAAGTTAATACTGAAGATACAAAATTAGAAAATCTCATAGATCTAGAGTATCATGCCAATGACCACTGATTCGTATGCGCCAGGTAAATTTCACATGAAATTTCAAGCTGGAATAAACGCGATAAAAGACAAAGAAACAGCTCCATTTCATTATGCCCTATATTTTCATATGCTGTTAGTTAAATTTTCTTCTAAACTTAAAATTGTGGTGTGTAATACGCACCCTACTTAATTGAAAAAAAGTGTTATATCTGCTATGAATAAATGTATTAAATCAATAAAAAACTTGCTAATTGTCTTTTTGTTTATGACTTTTTCATGGTCTGTTCAAGCCAATGATACATGGCTTGATTGGTATAATAAAGGAATGTTTTCCTTTAATAATAGTGTTTCTAATACTTTTACAGGCATTACTAACCTATTACCTAGTCTACCATCAGGACTTAGAAATGGAATACATAACTTTGGAGTTACCTGGATTGGCGAGCCATTAAATATAGGTGCTCACTTAATCGCTGGCCGAACTTCAGATGCTGGAATTGCCTTACAAAGGATAGTGGTTAATATCTATCGGGGATGGTTTGGTTTTGTTGACCGAGCAGCTCAAGATGGGGTAGTAACAACACCTATCGATTACGGTTTAGCTTTGTGTACTAGAGGTGTTCCATCAGGACCATTCATCGTTGTTCCACTGACTGGTATTAGGACTGTACGCGATTTTGCAGCAGACTGGGTTGCAGCCCATGTTGTAGTGTATAGTTTAGTTTTTGGAGTCTTTGGGCTACCAATCTCTCTTGAAACATTAGTTGCGGTGGAATTGATAGAGGAATTACTCACTTTATCAATTGCAGGTGAACTTGGCGAAATGCCAAAAGAAGCTCAAGTTAATGACCTCGCTATTGCACAGCAAAATTATCTTGCTGGTCGAAAACGTAGCTGCACTGAATTATCAAATCATCATTCTATTCCCAAATAAAATGATAAGATCCAGTAACCGAAGCCTTGGTACAACAAGCTAATTTACGCCAACTTGCCCACATCTCCTGTGGCCAAGTCGATTTCATCATCTCTCATGGTCTCCAAGCACGAGTAAAGGATACAGTAATCAGCGTTGGGACTGGTTCAGTCTAATGTCTTAACTTAAGTTATTTTATTATACTACATTATTTAGATAAAGATTGCAATTTACTTACGATTGAACATATCTATTACATCATTTAATATAATAGAAATTATCTTGTAATTCCAATACTTTATATGAAAATGCACAAGTTAAAAAATCCTGAATCCTGAATAATAATAAATAACAATTGAATCAAAATATCGATATGATAACTGCTGCTAAAGAGTTACATCCGAATTTTATAACTGATGAATTTGGAAAAAAAATAAGTGTCATATTATCTATGACAGAGTTTGAAAGTCTCCTTGAAGATCTAAGCGACTTAGCTGCTACTGTAGAAAGGGCTGATGAACCATCCATACCACATTCTCAGGTTGTTACTAAACTAAAAGAAAATAGCCTCATTTAATATTGAGTGGAAAAGTTCTGCAATCAAAGAACTTAAAAAAAATAGAAAAATTAGACATTATTCGAAACCTCCGTTCAGCTCAATAAGTATAAGGCGATAATTAGGGTTTCGAATAATGTCTAATTAACTCTTCAACGAATAATCTCTGCCATAAATTCTCTTCAAAATAACCCTTTACCACATGGATGTAAAAAACTTAAGGGTTCCGAACATACATACAGGATTCGCATTGGAAATTATAGAGTCATCTATAACATTTTATCGCAAAAGTTAATAATCGAAATTATCCGCATACGTCATAGGAGAAAAGCTTATGATTAGCCTGTAAGTAGGATCAAGTACCGTAGAGCTGGAGAATCCCGCCTTATGAAACATAAACACAAAAACCTCTTCTTTCTAATGGCGGGATGCTCCAACCCTACGAGCTATCCAAAAAAATTTTGTGCTAAACCTTTAGGATTACTATATTCTATAAATAAGATTCTACTACCTCACTCAACCGCTCAACCAAATACAGTGGTAAAGAAATCAAAGGATAACAAATATGCTTTTGCTGTTTGTCCATCTGAATAACGGCATCCAGTTGATTAACTGTTGGTAATGAAGTATCAAATCTAATAGCAAAGGGTGCTTGTTTGTGCCCCATAAACTGATGCAAAGATTTCAAGCTACCCGTAGCACCAGATTTAACTTCAATTGGAATCAAGTTTCCTGCCAGCGCAATCACAAAATCCAGTTCGGCATTGGCTGAACGTCCTTCTCGCAACCAATAGGTTAATTCACGATTAGGCGTTTCTGCTAATATAGATTGTAAATGTTGTCCGATAAACTGCTTGGCTATGACACCTTCATTGACTAACTTAATTGCGTCAAATTGGGAGATAACTCGCCAATTTAGCCCACATAAGGCATTCATTAGACCCACATCAAGAAATAACAGTTTATAGACCTTTTCCTCAATGTCTGCTTGTAGAGGTATACCGGAACAATGACTATGAACCACTTTACTAATTATCCGCGCCATCGACAATAATTCAATGTCTTTTTTAAGTGTCACACTTTGTTCTTGACGCGAAATATTGCTGTATTTGACTTTTACCCCAACATTACGGGCGGCAAAATTGAATACATTAAGTATGCGGTTGTGGTTTCTTGAACCTATGTATTTGGGGAAATCTTCCCGATAGGTATCAATAATCGAATTATGTATTTCGCTAACCTCAGGATAACTGCTCGTTTCGGCAAATACAGCGACGGCTTCCGGCATACCGCCTACAAAATAGTAGGTACGTAATATTTGCAATAAGCGTTGATGAGCTATGTTGCTAATTGTCTGATCCAGCTTATAATGGGTCACAATATCATGTAACTTATCCTCTCCTAAAGCCATTAGGAACTCAGTAAAGCTCATGGGACCTATATGTAAATACTGGACTCGGCCTACCGGCATAGAAAACTGGTGATTGGACAAAGTAAATTCTAATAATGAACCAGCACTAATGAGTGGTAATTCTGGTCGTTCTTCATAAAAATAACGCAAGGCAGGGATAGCTTCAGGAATTGCCTGAATTTCATCCAGAAACAAGATTGTCTCAGGACTAATCCTATCCATACGTGGTAAAACTTCAATCTGTTGAATAATTTGTTGTGGGGCTTTGGTAGAGAAAACTGGGGCTAATTCTGGATAACGTTCTAAATTGACATTTACCAAGGTTCGCTGATGCTGCTTGGCAAATAATTTAACCAATGTAGATTTTCCTACTTGGCGAGCACCACGAATAATAAGTGGTTTACGCTTTTTCTTATCGATCCATTGTTGCAAAAATTTTAATTGCAAACGTTGCATTGCTATATATACCTTTTTTAAAAAAGGGTCAGATTATAGCATATAAAAACGTATTTGTATTATTATTTTATGGGTGTATTTTGATATTACGAATAGATTAATATTGTTAGGATCGTTTGGCTGGCAGGTGAATTAACTGGTTTTGCAAGAATTCAGAGTCCATTGAACTCGACAGCCAGGTAGGGTGGGCAAACATCCGTATCGTTTGTCCTAAGCAAACCAAACAGGACAAGTTATGATACTGCGTGGGCATGATGAGACCGTACCCACCCTACATGGCTTCTTGGGTTTGTTGTTTAGTTTTTAGTGGCATTAGATACCTTCAATTACTACATTATTATATTGCTGGATTCTGAAACTGACGGTTTAAAGATTTTATGAATTGATAAATGAATATCCATTATTTCATCAACTACCTCAAGATCACTCATGTCATAAGTTTTATGCCTATTTGGTTGTGAATAGACATGAACAACATCAACGGTTGGTTCTACCAACCAGCAGGATTTTATGCCTAGCGCAAAATATGCTTTGATCTTTTTTACTAAAAAATTGACTGATTGACTTGGTGCTAATATCTCAATAGCTAAATCTGGCATTTGCGAAACTCTTATAAGATCTGCTTCAATTTCCTTATTTGGTTGAGGAAAAGAACCAACGTACACACAGACATCAGGTACTAATTCGTCTTTTATTTTTAGATTAAATTTGCTTAAATCTATTGTAGATGCGTCTAAACTCAATTCTACGAAGGTGAAGAATCTTGTATCATTGTCAAGCAAGCTAGTGATCTTAGTTTGTGCCATACTATGGTTTATAGATCCTACATCAGATACCTCATCCTCAAGAAGTTCCTCATCAAATTGATATTGCTCCATTATTTTCCTACTATTATTTGTATAATCTATGGTCTATATAATCAAAACTTTCTTTTAGAATCTTTTTAAATTTAATTGTTGCAAAACTATCGTATATAAACGATCTTTGGTATCCTGTGACAATAACAATAGAGGTGTAAGATTAGTTTTTTGTTCCTGAGCCTTATGATTAAGGGATACAGTTTTGATCTGATAAGTACTGGTATTATAACATGACAAACATTCTTGTATTTCAACCTCAATACGTGGACATTTATTAGTAGGTTTAAGTTGTGTAAGTGTCTCAATGTCGCCTTTTTTTAATTGAGCAAGTAAGGTCTTGTTTTCAGTTAGGGTAAATTTGACAGTGTGGATAGGAGTAGCCCAAATATCACAACTTTCACAAAATACTGCATTATTAATTGGAACACTTACCAAGAAAGTAACGAGGCCAACAATGGAAAAGACTTCTATCAATCCATAGTACCATACAACGTTGCTAGGTGGTTTCCAGGATTTTACACCATACCAACCCCTACCATTTATAAATACAGCATTCTCCCAAACTAAATCAGGATCAAAAAACATGCTTGGTATTTTATACCATTCAATTGTTATACCTTTATGATTAAGCATTACAAATTCAAACAAAACCCAATTTGCATACATTATGAAGATACTTAGAAGCAAACCCATCATGGCCATAAACATAGTATTGCGACATTTGGCAATATCTCCAACAGTTTCAATTATGGCACCAAACAGGAAACTAAGAATAGGGGTTACCAAGACATCTGATCGCCACCCTAAAAAATAGACGTTAATATAAGCATATAAGATGCCGAAAACTAAGCCCCCTAAAATACCAATAAAAGGTACCCCAAATAGAGCAGTACCTAATTTTCCAGAATGTCGATAAATTTTGGTTTCAGAATACATTAGCACATCACACACCATAAAATAGAATAGACATTATACCGATTTTTAACCAAAAGTCCGGTTCCATCGTGGAAATTAGAATTTTTTCTATTAAATTCAGTTAGCCAGGTAGGGTGGGCAAACATCCGTATCGTTTGCCCTAAGCAAACCAAACAGGACAAGTTATGATACTGCGTGGGCATGATGAGACCGTACCCACCCTACATGGCTGTAATTTAGCAATGTTCAGTAGGATTCTATCTGAGCAGGAAATTTAGGGATTATTTTAGATTTTCGTAGTATTCCAGATTTATCGTAAAATTCTATTTTACTGTTTCTTTTGCAGATCCATACTTCTTGAGCACCTGCTGCTAAATATAGATCTTTTTTATGGAGTAATTGTTTTTTTGTGTTTCCAGGGGACATAATTTCAATACAGAGTGCTGGTGCTATATGGCTAGATGTTTTGTTCTTGACTTGGTCTAGTAGTTCATCGGAAATCCATACAACGTCTGGTGCTTTGACATTTTCGGTGGTTGACACGGGAAATTCTTGTAATACTCGGCCTGTGTCTAGAAAGGATTTAAGTAGATCGGAAATATGATCTTGGGTCATTACATGCCAAACATTTGCAGGACTCATTACGATTTGTCCCCATTGGTTTAGTTCGATTTTGTAAGGTAAATTTTTGAGTAATGGGTCAATACATATTTGTTTCCAGTTCATGATATTTAGTCGTTTTTATAATGGTATATGTGATGTTTGGGAGTCGAAATATCAAAAAAAAAAATCATTATGATTTAATTTAAGTAGCATATTATAATCATATTTTATTTTTAAAAAAATTTTTTTAAGCACCATCATAACTGATTGTATTGAATATATATTTATGTTGTTTCCAAGTACATAGGTGCGATTAGCGTAACGTAATCGCAAGATTTATTTAAATATAGAATCACCAAGACGATTCATATAACAATGAATGGTTAAGTGTTATGTGCGATTACGCTGCGCTAATCGCACCTACGCGCTACGGTCTGGTTATGATTTTTCCAGATACTTTTTTACACTACTACCGTACCATTTTCCTTTACCAGATGTAGTTGGTAAGCTGGCAGCGTTGAGTTCTCGGGCGATGGCATTCCAGGACTGCCCTGAGGTTCTGAGACTAGCAATCTTAGCCGTCAATGGTTCTTTATCTACTGGCTGTGCTGTAACAATTTCAGGTTGTGCGGGCAGACTTTGGATAATTTGCTCAATCTGTTCCTGAATTTTGACAATGAATTCGTCTTGCTGTTCACGGAGCAATGTTTGCAAAACCTGTTGATATTCTAGTAAAATTTTCTTAAAGTTCTCTTCAACCGATGGTTGCAAAAGATCGCCTTGTTGCTGTTGAGATAAGATTTTTTCTATCTTTTGAATACTTTTATAGAGTTGTCCTAAGTTATATCGAGTTTCTTGAATAGAGCATTCATGGAAACGGTTTAGAATTTGTTCGTTAGCGTCCAGACGTTGCTCAATATACTGTTCCAAAGCACCAAAACGTTGGTTGATATGCTCCCATAAACGTTGTTCATTAACAGGGGCTTGTTGCTGGTATTCCTCAAGTTTGGCAAAAATTTGAGATAATTCAGGAAATGATTGCTGCTGTGGGTTTTGATACAACAGGGTTGTAATTTGCTCATCGACCCATACTGCAAAGTGAGGCGATAGCCAACGGGCAAAAACTATTCCTAGCTTGGGATGTAGCCAAGTACCACCACCACTATCCGGAGCACCTTCTGCAATAAATACCAAGTCATTATAACTTGTTGATTTATTTGAAATAGGATAATTATCCCATTTCAATGTTTTCAATGAGTTAGCATATCCACTTGAATTCATTTTTTCGATTAATGCGTTAATGTACGCCTGAACATTGTCGTTTTTGAGCCAATCTTTTGGTACTCTCCCAAACTGCTTCGCAATGGCCGTTGCGTTTATATAACCCCTTTTGTCTAGATCCAGGATAAATTGTACTCCCAACTGCAATCCATCAGGGTTGGTGTAGATCAATGGCTGGATGTGGTGTATAGGTATATTCATATTGTAATTTCCAAATTTGATTTATGGTGATAGCGTGTATATACGATTAGCCAGGTAGGGTGGGCAAACATCCGTATCGTTTGCCCACGCAAACCAAACAGGACAAATTATGATACCGCGTGGGCACGATAAGGCCGTGCCCACCCTACATGGCTATATCATGGTAACTAATTGATTTTGTTGAAAGGTGCGAATTCGCACCTTTGAAATTTATATTATCAATCAAAGCGTCAATATATTGCTGTACATTCTGGTTGCGTAGCCAATGAATAGGCTTCATGCCAAATTGCTTCGCAATGGCCGTTGCGTTTATATAACCCCTTTTGTCTAGATCCAAGATAAATTGTACTCCCAACTGCAATCCATCAGGGTTGGTGTAGATCAATGGCTGGATGTGGTGTATAGGTATATTCATATTGTAATTTCCAAATTTGATTTATGGTGATAGC
>LFCU01000070.1 GCA_001044195.1 Candidatus Achromatium palustre | reverse complement strand
ATGGAGCTTTAGAAAGCCTACCTTTTAGCGTCTTGGTTACAAAATTGCCTACTGGAAATCCAGAAGATTACCAAAATGTTGCCTGGTTAAGTCGCAAATTAGCTACTGTCACCTTGCCTACCGTATCCAGTTTACGCGCATTACGTACCTTAGCTACCAAAGGTCAACCTGCACCACAACCCTTTGTTGGATTTGGTGATCCTAAATTTGAAGGAGATCCCAGTGCTAATCGTGGTGTTGGAGGTATTAGATTAGTAGGAGATATTAACAGCGGTGTAACGCCTGCTAATAGACTTAGCACAATCCTATCCCCGTTACCAGATACAGCTAAGGAATTAAAAGCTAATGCCAAAACTCTAGGTGCTGGATCTAATAGTATCTTTCTCCAAGAACAAGCCTCTATTCCACAAGTACGTAGGACTAGATTAAAAGACTATCGCGTAGTCCAATTTGCCACTCATGCCCTGGTAGCTGGGCAAATCAAAAAATTTCAACTCGGCCAAGCAGAACCTGCGATTGCCTTGACTCCACCACCTCAATCTACTGAAGACAACGATGGTCTATTACGTGCCTCCCAAATAGCAGCCGATCTTAAGCTCAATGCCGATTGGGTAGTATTATCTGCTTGTAATACCGCAGCACCTGATGGTAGCTCTGGTGCCCCAGGCTTATCTGGCCTAGCTAAAGCCTTTTTCTATGCTGGAGCTAAAGCCATGCTCGTCTCCCACTGGTCTGTAGTCTCGCAACCAGCCGTAGTCCTAACTGGACACATGTTCCAACAATGGCAAGATAATCCCCAAATAGGCCGTGCCGAAGCCTTAAGACGTGCTCAAATGTACGTATTAGACAATCCTAAACGATCCTATTACACGCACCCTGGAGCCTGGGCACCATTTGTAGTTGCTGGCGAAGGTGGTGTAGGTCGTTAAATTGTAAATTTTGCCGTGTTAAGATATGATTCTTACACGGCACATAATTTAAGAGATATTTTATTTATGAGCGATTTATCTATATTCAACCAAGCCAGCAATCATAATACAATAATTGGGGTTTCGAATAATGTCTATTGATGATAAGGTTTGGTTCGTAGCCAAAGATGTGGCTAAAGCTTTGAGGTATTCCAATCCACAAGATGCGGTTAGAAAGCATTGTAAGAGATATAAATCATTGAATTCATTAGAGTGCGCAAATCGCGCACCTTATAAAAATCAAGAGTTTATGGGATTAGATCATAAAACCAATATGATACAAGAACCAGATCTTTATGCTCTGGTATTTAGGTCTAAACTTCCTAGTGCTGAAAAGCAATACAACAATCTTTTCCCCCTAAGAAATGATAAATGATCAAAAAAACAAACGAGGATTTTGCGTTAGAGCTTTGGGAGCAATGAAGTTTTCCGAAACTCTACCGGATGATCTTCATGATGAGCGCATCATAAAGGATGGCGATAAATGGTCCGTTGCACTTCCGGTGACTAAAAAGCGTAATCTGACCGAGAACCAAGGCAGATTATGCCTGGTGTGCGTACCTTCCAGACATTCTCTAGCGACCATCATTGCGGGCATCTGGGCCAAAGACATCCAGAGGATAACTCGGCTTGTGTTAAATTTGGATGATCTTTTATCCCGTCGTGATTAAAAACACACCCTGGTGTGCGTATGCAAAGTTTACATATCAAAAACTGCAAACTGGTCAGGTGAGATTATCAAGAAACTTAGTAGCCGCGAATACATCAGCAGTACGGGTGTTGTCATGGAACGGGATGAAAACAGAGTGCGTGGGATTTTCCTACGTGCATTGGTGGATTCGCCCATCCTCATTGAGGGTGCGCGTTTTTGTTCACGCAAATGAATCAGTTAAACTATATGCAAAATTTTAAAGCTACTCTATTATTACTTTGCAGTATTTTCTTGAATACTGATATTTATACACCTTTATATGCTAAGGATTTATTAATCGGAGCTTCAGTAGCCCTTAGTGGCAAGTATGCCCGTACAGGTCAAGAGCAACTACATGGCTTACAAATGTGGGTTGAAGAGGTAAACCAACGAGGTGGACTTTTAAACCGTAAGGTAGTGCTTAGATACTATGACGATGAATCAAGACCAGAAACTGGGGCTAAACTTTATGAAAAACTTATTACTGATGACAAAGTAGAATTATTAGTAGGACCCTATTCATCTGCTGTTACTATGGCCGCAAGTACGGTAGCAGAAAGGCATAATATACCAATGATCTCTGCTGGAGCTTCAGCTTCTGAGATTTGGCAACGAGGTTTCAAAAATATCTTTGGCCTATATACTCCAGCCAACACCTATATGGACCAAATTTTAGAATTTGCTAAAACCAAAGGCTTACGGCGCATTGCCTTAATTTATGCTAATACCGAATTTCCCCGCGATGTAGCCAATGGTGTACGCTCTAAAGCCAAATCTTTGGGATTAAAAATCGTATTTTCTGAAGAATATAGCAAAGCCTCTACTGACTTTAGCTCTATGATAATCAAAATGAAGCGCAGAAGGCCAGATATGGTAATTGGTGGCTCCTATCTTCCAGACTCTATAGCTTTTATGCGCCAAGCCAAGGAATATTATTTAAAAGCTAAACTATTTGCCTTTGCCGTAGGTCCAGGATTACCTGATTTTGGCACAAATTTAGGCAAAGATGCTAATGGAGTTATGGGCAATACACAATGGGAGCCAACTTTAACCATGCCAGGAGTTAAAAAATTTGCAGCTAAATATAAAGCTAAATATGGCATTGAAGCTGCTTATCACGCAGCTGGAGGTTATGGCAGCGGGCAGGTATTAGAAGCTGCTATCCAAACATCCGGCTCAACTTCTGGTAATAAAGTACGAGCAGCTTTACATCAACTTGATATAACTACTACTTTTGGCCGTTTTAAAGTAGATGCTACTGGTAAGCAAGTCGGGAAACCTGGATATACAATTCAATGGATAGATGGAGTACGGCATTTAATTTTACCAACCAAAATAGCAACTAAAGCACCTTTGTATCCTTTCCCTGCACACAGATAGCCCATCTACCTTACTGTTTTATGATGACAGAAGGATACCACAACACTTAATGATCATTCCCACGCTTTACGTGGGAATATAAAGATACCTCAAATTGCACTAAGTTCTAAATTATACTTGAGTACAGGGTAATTATGGAAATATTGGAGGCGTTATTAGACGCAGAATTTGTTGGACAACTGCTAATTAGCGGTCTACTTGCAGGGTGTCTGTACGCCCTGCTGGCCTGTGGCCTTAATCTAGTATTCGGAGTCATGCGTGTTATTAACATAGCCCATGCCGAATTTATGTTGGTAGGGTCCTATGTAACCTATGTAATGTATGCAAACCTAGGGCTAAATCCTTTAATTGCTTTGCCTATTGTAACAATTGGAATGTTTATACTGGGATTGTTAATACAGCGTTATTATATAGAACGAATAGTACAGCAACCATTATTGACCTCATTACTTGCTACTTATGCCCTATCTATAATATTAATAAACGCCGGATTATTGATATTTTCCGCAGACTTTATCTCTATCCCAGAATTATCAGGAGCATATCTAGTCGGAGAGCTAATTATCCCTAAACCGCGTGCAATAGCAGCCATTGTAGCATTGTCACTAACTATTAGCGTATACCTATTTTTGCAATATTCGCACCTAGGTAAGGCAGTGCGAGCTGTAGCAGAACACTCTGAAGTTGCAACTATCTGTGGTATTAATGTAGTACGTATTAGAATGCTGGCCTTTGGATTGGCTACCGCAATGGCTGGAGCTGCTGGAGTCATGCTCACTATTATATATTCTTTTTCTCCAGATTCTGGTGCCGATTTTATCCATAAATGCTTTGCCATTATCATTATTGGCGGTATGGGGCAATTTCTTGGAGCTTTTTATGGAGGTTTATTATTAGGAGTAGTCGAAGCATTTGTTGGGGGGTTGTTTTCTACCCAATGGGCAGATGCGATAGCTTATTTACTCTTGGTAACAGTATTATTAGTGCGTCCTACTGGATTACAAGGTTGATATATAGGCATAGCACATGCGAATTAATTCTATAAATAATTTATTAAATATTGTTGCGTTAAATAAGTTCTTAAATATTAAGTTGCTAAATATTCTACTAGTGTCCTTATTGCTTAGTAGTGCTAGTTTAGCACCCTTATTAGTTAGTAATTATTATCTATCGTTTGGCTTACAAATCTGCATGATGCTAGCTCTGGCCCAATCCTGGAATTTAATATCTGGCATGACGGGCTATATATCCTTTGGCCATGCCGCCTTTTTTGGCTTTGGAACATATACAGCAGCTATTTTAGTATCAACAGGTTGGCATTGGACGTTTACTATTATAGCTGGTGCTATTGTAGCCGGGTTATTAGCGATTCCACTGGGGTTACTTACGTTGCGTTTACGTGGCCCCTATTTTGCTATTGCTATGCTCGGACTTAATGAAGTGGCCAAAATATTTGCTACTCTATGGATCTCTTTAACCAATGGCGGTAGTGGTATTAGCCTGAATCCAACTTTGTTACCTAATCTTACTTTAGCCTATTACTGTATGTTGCTGCTAGCAATTGTATCCTGTATTGCCAACGGCCTAATATATCATAGCCATTTTGGTTTGGAATTACGGGCTATTCGTGAAGATGAAGAGGCGGCGGAAATGATTGGTGTACATACTACCTTAAATAAATTTTTAGCATTTATTTATTCTACCATTATTCCTGGTGCTGTAGGAGCAGTTTTCACTCTTTACACTAGCTATATAAATCCAGATTCAGCATTTGCTGCGGCCTTAAATATCCAGATAATCGTTATAGTGATGCTTGGCGGGAGTGGCACAGTTTGGGGTCCAGTATTAGGTACTATTTTGCTCATGGCGTTTAGAGAAATGTTATGGGCCAATTTTCCGGCCTTACATATGGCAGTTTTAGGAGTATTATTGCTAATAATAGTACTATTTATCCCTAAAGGAATTATAGCCTGGTTTATGCCCAATCATACGATTCGCCCTGATGTAGCTGCTACTAACTCATGAACGCAATCATGCAATCTAATACGTCCCCCAAAATATCTGGATCTGTTCCTGGCTCTATTCTTAGTGTGCGCAGTCTCTCTAGGGCGTTTGGCGGTGTACAGGCTTTAAATAATGTCAATCTTGAAATAAAACGCGGTACAATAGCGGGGCTTATTGGTCCCAATGGCAGCGGTAAAACTACGCTATTTCAATGTGTATCGGGTATAGACCGAGTAGCTACAGGTCAAATCTTGTTTAATAATGAGGAAATTTTAGGACTTAGACCCTATGCAATTTATCAACGAGGTCTAGCCCGTACCTTTCAGATATCGCGAGTTTTTCCACAACTTACAGTGTTGGAAAATCTAATAGTGGCCACTAGAAGACATGACAAAATATCTATAAGCCGTGCTCAAGACTTATTAGAGCAAGTCCACCTGCAAGATTACGGTAATATATTGGGAACAAATTTATCCTATGGTCAGCAAAAATTAATAGAATTTTTAAGGGTATTGATGAATGAGCCATCCCTGATACTATTAGATGAGCCTGCTGCTGGAGTAAATCCTACCCTAAGAACAACCCTTTGGGAAATGGTCCGACATTTAAATGATTTAGGGGTAAGCTTTCTTATAATTGAGCACAATATGAGTGTAATTGCTGATTTATGTGAACAAGTATCAGTATTAGCTGAAGGTCAAATTATTGCCACAGGAACATTCCAGGCTATCAGAGAAAATGAACAAGTTCAAACTGCGTATTTTGGAACTAGCTCATGAAGAATTCAGCTTTATTGTTACCATTGCTAAAAGTGCAATCATTACAGGTCAATTACGGCGCGGTACAAATATTATTTGATGTTTCTATAGATGTATATAGAGGCGAAATAGTCAGCATCATTGGACCTAATGGAGCTGGTAAATCTACTCTAATTAAAGCTATTATTGGCCTACATCCTCCACAAACAGGGCAGATTTTATTTAATAGCCAAAATATTACCCATACCCCACCGCATCTTATTCCTCAGCTTGGCATTGGTTATGTACCACAAGGCAGAGTTGTCTTTGCTAGTATGACAGTTATGGAAAACTTAGAAATGGGAGCGTTTTTACTCCCTAAACATCAACGAAAAAATGCAATAGCTAAGGTATGTACACAATTTCCTCGTTTAGCCCAACGTTATGCAGTACCAGCAGGACAATTATCTGGTGGTGAACAACAGATGTTGGCTATTGGCCGCGCCTTGATGTTAAATCCTAAGTTGATACTGCTAGATGAACCATCATTAGGATTATCTCCTAAATATGTAGAGATGGTCTTCGATAGCCTATTGGAACTAAAACGCCAAGGACATACTCTATTGATGGTAGAACAAAATGCCGCTCGTGCCTTGGCTTTAGCAGATCGTGGCTATGCCTTAGAACTTGGTCGTAACCGCTTTACAGATACAGGACAAGCATTGCTTAATAATAAAGATGTACGACGCATGTACCTAGGTGGCTAGTTCGAATCCGCATCAACTTTTGGCGGCTTATAATGTTGCTGTAGAAGATACCTTATTGCATGGATTGTATCCACAATCTTCCAAGAAATCTATGCATAATTAGGTATCCTTCATTTTCCAGTTTACAATTTGATGAAAAAATCCCAATATTATGACATAAAAAACACAACAAAAATGTTAACAAAAGATTATAACAAAAATAAATTATAATATACCCTAGACAAACAAGATACACCATAATATAATCAGTGATTCACATTATGCTATTCATAAGGTACACTCGACTTTGGCCATTTAGGGTACAGCAGCAAGCCGATCAAGTAAAGCCGCCATATCTTTACGAGACAATTCCACACGATCAGCATTTAGAGCTGAGTTGTGCAA
>LFCU01000069.1 GCA_001044195.1 Candidatus Achromatium palustre | reverse complement strand
CTATTTCGAGCTATATTACAAGTCAAAAAAGGTGAAATCATGCGGCTGTACCCTGCATAATACAGCCAAGCACCACACACCTTCAACGCGAAAGTAGTTTATCTGATGAGCTAGGTCAATGCCTTGCAGAAATGTATGCAACATTAAAGAATTTTGGTCAAGATAAGGTTTATGGTATCATAACTGATGGTGAAGTATGGGAATTTCTGCGCCTAGAAAATAATATACTTGCTGCCGTATATAAAAATAATTGCCACATCCAATTTGTAGCTAATATTGTTGATAGAATTGGTTATATAGCTAGTGTTTTTAAAAAATTGCCTACGGTGCTTTGTCCTATTGGATTAAATACATGAATGTTACATCTAAAAACATGCCACAAACTGTACCATCACAAAAAATATTGCATCAAGAAATAACCAGGTTACGCGATCATATAAAGACCCAGATCCTAGGCCAAACTGATTTAGTAGAACGCCTCCTCATAGCTCTACTGGCTGATGGTCATCTATTAGTAGAAGGTGCTCCAGGTCTTGCCAAAACTACCGCAATTAAAGCCTTAGCTTCGGGACTAGAAGCAAATTTTCATCGCATTCAATTTACTCCAGATCTATTACCTGCTGATCTAACTGGTACCGAAATTTATCATCCTCAGGATAGCAGCTTCCGGTTTGATCAAGGCCCAATTTTTCACAATCTACTATTAGCAGACGAAGTAAATAGAGCTCCAGCTAAAGTTCAATCTGCTCTGTTAGAAGCTATGGGTGAACGCCAAGTGACAGTGGGACGCAAAACCTATCAACTCCCAGAATTATTTTTAGTCATGGCTACCCAAAACCCTATTGAACAAGAAGGCACCTATCCATTACCAGAGGCGCAACTAGATCGGTTTTTGATGCACATCCAAGTGGGTTATCCAAGTTTAGATACAGAACGTAAAATTTTGGCATTGAATCGTCAAACCGCAAAACTCCATAGTACTATTGAACTTAAGAATCCTATCAGCCAACAGGATGTTCTAGCTGCTCGACAATGTCTATTTGATTTATATATGTCAGAAGACATAGAGGCATATTTGTTACACTTGGTACTTGCAACTCGTGATCCCAAACCATACAACTCTGAGCTTGATAATTGGCTACGTTTTGGGGCTAGTCCGCGTGCTACTATTGCTTTAGATAGATGCGCTAGGGCTAGGGCCTGGCTTAATGGACGTGATTATGTGTCTCCAGAAGATATTCAGGCCATAGCACCTGATGTATTAAGGCATCGTGTGTTATTGTCATATCAGGCTGAGGCAGCAGGATATATTGCTGATAATTTTATTAGCGAGTTATTAACTTATGTACCAGTGCCATAAGGCACTGTATAGAATTATAGAATTTTATTGAATTACTACTAGAGTACCAATTTTCACATAGTGCCGCAATTCATCAATCTCTTCATTAGTTACTGCTATACAGCCCTGAGTCCAATTCGCTATAGCATGAAGTTCACGACTCGAAGTTCCAAGACCATGAATCCCAATATCACCACCCATCGGTGTATCTTGGGGTGGTATTGAACCTTCTCGAAACGATTCCCGTAAACGTTGATAGTCCCATGAAGTTATTACCTTATCACGATACGCTTGTTCGACTTGTCCATGATTTGGATAATTAAGACCCATAAAAAATCTAAAGCGGCTTTTAGCGTCCAGTTCAATAATTTGATAGCGTCCAATAGGAGTTTTTCTATCGCCGCGCCGTCTATGACGGGCTGCTCCATTGCTACCAATAGCAATACGAGGAAATTTTATTACATGTTCTTCTCCGTTATATACGTCTAAAGTTAGTTTTTTAGTATCAATTAATATCCAATATTCATCGAACGGATGGTGTGGTAATGGCTTTTTGGGAGCGGCCATAAGTGGTAGGGTTAGCAATATTAGCCAAATACTAGCAAATTTTACTAACTGTGCGGTATTTTGGGGCATAATGAACATAGGGACGTTTCCGAAATATAACAAGATAAAATTAGCCATTAGACATTGTAAAAATACATTCTATCTATTCTATTTAGGATCAGCAACAAAGGCTCCCATAACTCCACCTAATAAAGAAGCCAAAATTGATGGCTGTAGTACTTCATCTCTAAGACGCGCTAACTTTTGGCTAATAGTCAATGCGCCGTCTAAAATTCTCTCAGAAGCCTTGTTATCATCAATATTGTTACGAACTAAACGCTCAAACACTGCTTCACCGTGCTCCATATTGTCAAGAATTAATTCAAATAGTCTCATTGGTGCAATTTTTAACAATTCGGCATTTAGAGTATATTCAGCATGATAGCCTTTAGATTTGAGATATTGTACTAGTTCGCGTTTTTCTATAGGGTCTTCTAGGGAAATTACAACTTTACCATTGTCAAAATTTGCGTATTGATCGTTTGCCGATAAACGCATAACAATATCACCAAGTATGGCTTTAGTGTTGATGGTTTCGTATTTTAATGCTGAGGCCAAGCGCAAGGATTTGATACGGGATTCTGGAATTTTAAGTAATTTAGCAAGTTCATAATTAGATTTACCTTGATATTCGCTGGTATTGCGTAGTAGATGGAAGACAGCAAGTTCCGTATCGCGTTTACTCATACTACCAAAGCCGTTCGCTAAAAATAAGTCTAAAAATTGTTTGGTAAAATGTTGTTGTTCTGTTTTGGTCATAAGAATGTCTTAATTTAGTTTTACTTTGTCAGATTAGATTGTAGGATGCGTATCGCGCACCATAAAATAGCATACATGCTTTGTAGAATGTTTTTATCGTTCCCATAACCTGCGTGGGAAAGATCAATTGGGGGGATTACTCATAATTTGGCTCCAATCTATTAATGAAACATCTAAGGAAAAATCTATGGTATTAGATGTACTATAAGGAACATAACCCAAATATGGAGCATCGATCTTATGAACTAAAGTCCCAATATTTTCTTCTACTCTAAGCATTGCAGAATCTAGCTGATTACCAATCCAACCAAGCATATTATAACCACGCGCCAAAATAGCCTCAGCAGTCAACAACCCATGATTAAGACAACCTAAACGTAAGCCTATTACCAGCACAACAGGAATGTTTAATAACTCAGGAAGATCAGAAACTTGTAATTGATTACTTAATGGTACACGCCATCCACCTACACCTTCAACTATTACTATATCAGCATGATGTGTAAGTTCCAAAAAGCAGGAATAAATCACTTTAGATTCAATTAGTTGCTCTGCTTCCATAGCAGCAATATGCGGGGCTATTGGTGGTATAAATACATAAGGATTTACTACATCATAAGGTACAGAGATGCTACTAGCCTTTTGGATGCGTAGCGCATCTGTATTGTAAATTTGCCCCTCGATATTTTCTCCGCCTGAGGCTACAGGTTTCATGCCAGTTATTATATAGCCTTGCTGCTGTAATTTTTGCATAATAGCAAGAGTAAGTTCTGTTTTGCCACATCCTGTATCTGTACCAGTAATAAAAATACCTTTATGTAACACTCGACTATCCAGTTTTCTAATATTGACTTTTAAATTAATTTAGCTTCGTATGACAGATGTAGGGCGGGAGAGCGAAGCGATCCCGCCTTTTTTTGAAAAAGTCACAATTTTTTACATTGCTATTTTCTACTAAAATTTGGGCATTATGTCAAAGTAGTAAATTTATTAGGCGGGATCGCTTCGCTCTCCCGCCCTACAAATTTATCAAGTCAAAAAACTGGATAGTCGAGTAACATACACCGCACCTTGTCATAATCTTGAATCGTTCCCATGCTCTGCGTGGAAACGATACTTGTTTACATACCTGGATTAACCATAGCGTTGTAGCCAAGTAGTTATTAGTTTAGCAAGCTGTTGTGTATCAGCTTTGTTGAGACCATTAGGATCAAAACGCTGCTGATAATATAGTCCTAAAGCGGGTAACAGAGTAGTTACCGCATTTTCACCCTGATTTTGTAATCGTTGCAGCCAATTACGTAACGTCTCACCAGGTCTACGCTTACCATTACGCCTGGTTAAAACTTGTGTAACCTGTCCAAAGATACCTTCTGATTGCTGTTTAGATACTTTAGATTTAACAGCATTTTTTTTAGCGCGTCGGCCCCGTCGCACTATCCGCCATGCTAAAAAAGCTCCAAGTATCAGCACACCCCCTATTAACCATAGCTGATTGAACCCGGCGCGTTTCCAATTTGCTAAACGGTACCAAAGCCAACTCCATAAATCCTGAAGCCAACTCCACCAAGGGCGTGTCGCAAATTCTAACATTCCCCACATCGGTGGCGTAGGATCAAAATCATGCCAGGCATCATTTATCCAAACCAATACCCAGGCATGAGCATGACGGGACCTTACTACATAAGCCTGTTCCAATTCACTATATTCTTGTACGGACCAGCCTTGCGCATAACGTGCTGGAATTCCAGCACGTCTCAGTAACAATACAGCAGCAGTGGCAAAATATTCGCAGTGTCCCTTACGTTTATCTAGCAGAAAATCAGCAATGGCAGTGCGTTTTTTATCGGCAGTGGCTGTTAAATCGAGGCTATAGTCAAATTTGTGTTGAAACAGTTTACGTATTTGTGTTAGTACTTGACTTGGACTATTTTTGTGCAATTGTATTTCCTGTAATATCTGATCTATAGCAGGTATTTCTTGTATTGGAACCTGTAAATCACTTTGGGTAGGGGGAGCCATAGTTTCAAAATTTTGATAGCCAACTCGATATTGAGCAAAACCTGGACCTTCCGAAATTTTGATTACTCCATAAACGTTTTGAGTCAAAACTGCTCCTTCCAAACCTTGCAATTGGCGACTGCCATTTGGTAATGGTAAGAGTCCCTTGCCTGCTTGAAGTGCCATTGCTATCTTAATCCAATGTTTAGAATTTCCTGTACCTAAAAGTGGTGTTCCTTGAATATTGTTATGTAGAGTTTTAAATCTACTTAGATTTGTCATCCAGATACCATTTTTATAACGAGTAAAATTATTACTACGCAATAATGAAGTACTAAGTAGTTTAGATTCTGGCCACACTCGTATCTGTATTTGTTCTGATAATTTGAGCTGTCTAACTGTGCCAATAGCTGTAGTAGTACGATAAGGATTGGTATTGACAATAAAATTGCGTATTATCAATGAGACTACTTGATCTTCTATGAGTGTCTGTAGTTTTACAAGACCAATATTAATACTATATCCAATCCCTAATGCTAACACTATTGATATGATCCAACGCCACCATGCTGTTCTCTTAGTTCTGTAGTGCCAAAATATCCAGGCACTAATGATACTTATAGCTATATAATAAGTATCATTTGGTGGAGTTATCATGGCAGCCCCCAAGAGACATACGAGGATATATAACGGACGTAGATCAATATTTCCGCGATTAGAAGCTGGCTGTTTACGAAGACTTAAGAATAATACAGATAGTTCTGTTTCTTGTTTATTACTGTAAAGCTGTATTGCTAGTAATGGGAAGAATAATACTGGCATCCATTGTACTGTTAATATCAATGCATCTCCCAAACGTGGAAGTGTAAAATATAGATATCCACCAGTAAGCAATACCAATAAGCTACAAAGATCTGCAACTCTCTGTTTTTCTTGTATCTTAAATTCCCAGTAACCGCTTAAATAATTCGGTACTGCGGCTAATATGGCTAAAAGTATTCCAAGCCACCATATATCTATATGCCACCCCCAAAAGATTAATACGGCAGCAAGTAACAGTGGTATAAATTTTATAGGTGTGGTGTTTGAGGTTGTTATGGAAGACATAACACTAGTATCTTAATTTTGAATCATGATTTTCAATATTAATCAGATTATTTTGATGGTACACTTGCCACCTAGAAGCACATCATTAGCTTAAAATGATGGATTTCGCTTATGAGCTACCCATCCTACATGTAAACTGATAGGTGGTAAGAATGATTTTTGAAATCCTAATAATATTATTGTACCACTACTATTTATTTCTGCACTACATCTTAATATTTTAGTATATTATAAAATACTTGAAATAAATATAATTATTGATTAAAATTATAAGTATGTATTAAACATTATATTTTTAAAGGTCTTTTTATGGTAATATCTGAATTACGCCCTCTATTTTTCAATATGATAGCACAACTATACACATTATTTACCCCATTTCGCTTATGGCTTCCTCAAGTCAACAAAAATACCCTACAAGCTGACATTATAGCAGGCATTACCGGAGCTATTATAGTACTGCCGCAAGGCGTAGCCTTTGCTATGATTGCGGGAATGCCGCCAGAATATGGATTATATACCGCTATTATACCAGCCATTGTTGCGGCTATGTTAGGTTCATCACATCATTTAATCTCAGGACCTACCACCGCTATCTCTATAGTAGTCTTTTCTACATTATCGCCCATTGCAAAGCCTGGTAGTATGGATTTTGTGCAGCTTGCGTTTACGCTCACCCTTATTGCTGGAATTTTTCAGATGATCTTAGGATTAGCTCGTCTAGGTACCCTGATTAATTTTGTCTCGCACACTGTAGTAGTGGGATTTACTGCTGGTGCGGCTCTATTAATAGCTGCCAAACAGATGAAAAATTTCTTTGGTATCCCAGTACCAGATGGTGCCTCTTTCTTAGAAATATGGATAGCGGTAATAGAGCAGATTTCTCAAGTCAATCTATACGTTATGGCAGTAGCTATAATAACTTTAGGAGTGGCGGTGGGATTTAAGATCTATCAACCCAAATGGCCCGGTATGTTGATTGCCATGATAGTAGGATCTATATGTGCAGTTTGGTTTGGAGCTGAGGCTCATGGTATCAAACTTGTAGGAGAGCTGCCAGCACAATTGCCACCTTTGTCTTTACCCAAGGTAGATCTGTCTGCCGAGCATTGGCATAGTCTCGTGTCTGGCGGTCTAGCTGTGGCCATGCTGGGGCTGGTTGAAGCGGTTTCTATTGCACGTTCTGTAGCGTCGCGTTCTCAACAACGTATTGATGGTAATCAAGAGTTTATCGGTCAAGGAATGGCCAATGTGATTGGTGCGTTCTTTTCTAGCTATGCATCTTCTGGTTCCTTTACTCGTACTGGAGTTAATTATACGGCTGGGGCTAAAACTCCTATGGCAGCAGTGTTTGCTGCATTGTCTCTAGCATTAATCTTATTGCTCATTGCTCCATTAACAGCCTATTTACCAATTCCAGCGATGGCGGGTATTTTATTGCTGGTAGCCTATAATCTGATTGACTTTAAACATATCCAAAAGATCATTCAATCGGGCAATACAGAACGTGCCGTGTTATTTACCACGTTCTTTTCTACCCTATTTTTAGATTTAGAATTTTCTATCTATGTAGGTGTAATGCTATCATTGGGTCTATATCTTAGACGTACCTCGCGGCCTTCGATCATTACTTTAGCTCCAGATTGGGATGAGATCAGTCATCCGCTTACTAATACCGCTAAAAAGCCTCTCACAGAATGTCCTCAAGTGCGTATTATTCGTTTAGATGGTTCGTTGTTTTTTGGGTCTATTGCACAAATGGGAGAATTTTTTACCCAGCATAGTAAAGAACGTCCTGAACAAAACCATCTGTTATTAATTGGTAATGCGATGAATTTTATTGATTTGGCAGGAGTTGAGTTTTTAGAACAAGAAGCACATAGGTCTAAAATCACAGGCGGTGGCCTATATTTAGCCAACTTTAAGACTAAGGTTGCCCAAGAAGCTCGTGATTTGGGACTTATGCAGCATGTAGAACATTTTGACCATAAGTCTGAAGGGATTCAAAAGATCTTTATTGGTTTAAATCGAGATATATGCCGAAAGTGTTCTAAGCGGATATTTTTTGAGTGTGAATCCATCCCTCAAGAAGCTGGTGTAGCTAAATAAGTATAAGTAATGGATACATCTACAAGTTGTGGGAACCATAAATTAATGGTGCCCAGGCTTGGGGCTGTTGCAGGTTGAGTTGAGGCTAAGGCCATCAATCCAACCTATTATTCTAATATACCTTTTAAAATACTTAGGATTCAGGATTTTTTAACTTATGCATTCCCATATAAAGCATTGAAATTACAAAATAATTTTTGTTTAGTAGACTTTTGTCAAAAACAATTTTCATCGTTATTTTGGTGCTATTCAATCTATAGGATAGTAAAATAAACCATATATGATGCTGTTTTATCATTCATCCTAATAGATTGGGCACTTAAAAATCGTTTTTGATTATTTGCTATCAATCAAAAATTATCATTAAATTTCAATATGTTATTAGCAAACGCACAAGTTAAAAAATTCTAAATCCTTAATGTGATTTTGGGTAGAAGTTCATAATATGAGGCTTGTATTTCTGCACTAATATTAGTGCTTCTAGGAAGTTGAAGTGAATGAATAACCAAACTCTACTACAATTTCTTCGGTTGGATTATTCATATCAAAATAATCACTGTAAAGTATAGCGTTTATATTTCTTAAATATTGATTTTTTCATAATACTATCAGATTGTATACTGCTATGTCATAATTTTAATTTGGTAGATCTCTTTTGTAGATCTCTATAGAAATAGAAAACTTTAGAATCAGAAAAATTTTGAATAGCAAGTTATTTGTAACTTCTTAATAATGTATAACGAATCTTATATTACAAACCTTGTCATCAAAGAATATACTGAGGAACTCGCGTTAATTCATAAACTAGTTGATGCTCTTTGTGCCTCAGCGCATCCTATAATTGCCAAGTACCAGATGCCATAACTTATTGAGTAATTAAGTACTTAACTAAATTTTAAATAGCCGAATCACAAGTATAAGATATACTTATTAAAACTCAACTGAATTCTAATATGAACGCAGAACAGCAAAAAATCACATCTAAACAGAAAGTTATATCGCTATCCGATACCAAAGACGATTCGCAACAAAATTTTAAGAATGAATCCAATATGATAATCGATAATAATAATAATATTCATGCTACACCTAAATTAGATAGTGCAGAAGCACATAAACAAATTATTGATAAACATCATGAAAATAACATTGATTTTACCCACAGAGAACACACAGGTCATGGAGGAGGAGATGTGCATAACGGACATGGCAGATATGGCGATGGCGAACACGATGCCCATGGACACGGAGGACATGATGCTCACGGACACGGAGGACATGATGCCCATGGACACGGAGGACATGATGCCCATGGACACGGAGGACATGATGCCCATGGACACGGAGGACATGGACACGGTGGACACGGAGGACATGATGCCCATGGACACGGAGGACATGATGCCCATGGACACGGAGGACATGATGCCCATGGACATGGCGAACACGATGCCCATGGACACGGAGGACATGATGCTCACGGACACGGAGGACATGATGCCCATGGACACGGAGGACATGATGCCCATGGACACGGAGGACATGATGCCCATGGACACGGAGGACATGGACACGGCAGTAAAGGACAAAGCTCAATTGGACTTGGTGCTTTAATATTTATAGTAATATTATTAGGCTTTCCTACGCTATTCTCTGAATTTGATCGCTTTTTTAGCGATCAACCAAATACAGGAGACAATCCTGGCCAAGGGCTGCTGCGTAGCTATACAATGAGCAATTCCTGGACTATTGACTTTGCTGAAGTAGTCAAAGTAACATCCTCTACAATAGAAACCGCTCATTCTTATGTTCCTGTTACCTATCTACATCTTGCCTCTGGAGAACGTTTTATGTCGCTAGATATGAATTCGTTTCGTGAATTAGGGGTTTCGAATGCTGCTGTTTTTATGTCACAAGATGCTTATCGCAAAGTTAAAGATATTCAGCCTGGACAATTTATTATCAAAGTCACTGGCGATCCTCCAATAGAACTAATTTTAGCAGGCATAGCTCCATTGATTGTTAGCATAGAAACACTATAAAATTATGGCATCCTTCATTTTGACGGAAAAGTAGTGAACAATTTAATTTTTTGTAGGACGCAGAAGAGCGTCCAGGATGCATTCCCACGCAGAGCGTGGGAACGATAAAAAACTTTATCATACAAAAAACGTGTAACTCGGCCACCCAATTTTCTAATACTCAACTATCCAGTTTTCTAATATTGACTTTTAAATTAGTTTAGATTCGTATGACAGATGTAGGGCGGGAGAGCGAAGCGAGTCCGCATTTTTTGAAAATGATACAATTTTTTACATTGCGGGATCGCTGCTCTCTCCCACCCTACGTTTTACCCAATTTAAGCATTATTTCAAAGTAGTAAATTTATATAGAAGGCGTGATCGCTTCGCTATCCAGCCCTACAAATTTATCCAGTCCAAAAAACTGGATAGTCGAGTAATATTGATTTTTTTGAGTTGTGTATTAATTATAAAGTTAAAGCAGTTATTATCGCTATCAGTTGTTTATAAATAGGATGCGCTTCGTGCCTCAGC
>LFCU01000068.1 GCA_001044195.1 Candidatus Achromatium palustre | reverse complement strand
ATCTGGCAAGCAATTTCCAGACGCTTAACCCTTGTGACAAAAGATTGTCAATTTTAAGCTTACACACAATATAGACTAAGTATGATTTGGTAAGATTTATAAAGTGAGATTGACCGAAGCTATTGCTCTGCTGGCAAATATCTCGCCAACGGAACCCACTGGCCAGAGGCATAAATACACTGTCTTTAAGATTATTGGCATCTTGGTGCTATGCGGCATGCTGGGATCATTTGGTATTATTTTTTCTCATAAAAAACACCACATATAAACCCCCAGATTAAGAAATAAATTTCGATTTTAATTCCAGACCCTGTCAAATTTTTGTCAAGCGAAGTAACTATGAATCTTGTTGATATCATTAATATCCACGTACAAGCCTTGCCACCAACTTTACAGCGCGAAACTTTAGATTTTATTGCTTGGTTGGAAACTCGTTATGCTATTCCTGCACCTACTGATGTACCACCCATGTCTGATACCGAAGCATTTATAGCTAAACATGTTGGAGGATTAAGCCCTGATTTTCCTAACGATATAGATGACTCTGATCTAGGAGAGGATTGTCCTAGAGATATATTAAAATGAATCGCTATTTACTCGATACCAACGTTTGCATTGCTATACTGAATGGAAATCAGCAAGTATTAGCACATATTCGTGAAGCAGGTACGCAAGCTTTATATATTTGTGCCCCAGTTAAAGCTGAACTATGGTTTGGAGCCTGTAAAAGTCAACGTGTAGCGGAAAATCAATCGCGCCTGCGCTTATTGTTTGATGACCTGCTAAGTTTACATCTAGATGATATTGCTGCTGAACATTGTGGCGAAATACGTGCTTATTTAGCTAAAAAAGGAACGCCGATTGGGCCTTACGACATACAAATCGCGGCTATTGCTCGTGCAAATGGTTTAATCCTGGTAACTCACAATACCAATGAATTTCTCCGTGTACCAGAACTTAAAGTAGAAGACTGGCAACACACGTAATCTGAGGGCACAAAAAACCAGCACCAACAATGCCAAAACAAAATACGCCAATGGTCAATATCTCGCCAACAGAACCTACTGGCAACAAGGCTAAATATACTGGCCTTAAGATTATTGGCATCTTGGTGCTATGCAGCATTGCTGGGATAATTTGGTATTATTTTCTATAGTATATAGCTGTTTATAAAATCGTAGCAGAGTAGGCTGTGGGATTTATGCAACTTACACTGCTGACGGATAATAGGATGAATTAGAAACTAAAATGTCAGAGCAACTTCCAACAGTATATATCGAGACCTCTGTTATTAGTTACCTTACGGCGCGTCCAAGCTCCTCACTACTGGGAGCAGCGCATCAATTGATAACGCATCAATGGTGGGAACATCGCAACTTATATCGATGCTTTATCTCTGATGTTGTTATTAGAGAATGCCGTGCTGGTGATCCTGATGCCGCTTCTCGTAGATTGGCAAGCATCAAAGAATTTCCATCTCTAACGCTCAGTGATCAAGCTATACAAATTTCTGAAGAATTTTTAGCTCGCCATCTCATGCCTGCAAATGCAACTGAAGATGCACTGCATATAGCAATTGCTGCCGTATATAACATAGATTTTTTGCTAACCTGGAATTATAAACATATTGCCAATCCAATCATACAAAAGCGAATATTTACTTATTTGCATAATTTGGAATTGCTACCACCACTAATTTGTACACCAGAAGAATTGCTTGGAGGAGAAGATCATGCATGACGAAATCATTGAAGATCTTTTTGCTATAAAAGCCCAGCTTGCAAGTCAAGCTCAGTTTAATATTCGTCGAACTGCTGAAGAGGTACGCCAATCAGAAATTACTAGTGCCAAAGAAGGATGGAAACATATTAATGTGATGCCATCCGCTAGTAATATTGAAAAAACTACTGAGATGATAGAGCCATAAAATTTATTAAAACTATGGATGTTATTAGGTATTTTAGGCACTGAAAAAGCTACGGCAACGTTGGGCCACAACCGAAGGTGTAGTCAAACCATGAATCACACTAACTAGAGCAAACAGTTAGGATTCTTAGGAAACAGCCACCCGCACCAGATGTCCCTAAACCAACGCCACCTACTCATCACCGTAGCAACTATAAGATATGGATGATTATTGCCAGCCTGTTGCTATTAATCATTGCTGGGATTATGTGGCAATAGCTGATTAAAATTAGATAGACTCTTGATCGTTCTTACACACCATGTGGAAACGATCATCTATCTATATAAAATCATAACGAAAATATAACAATATAGGGTACATCATGATAACTTGGCAAACCTGTTCAGCAATTGAGCGTGTTACTGATAAGGTCAGTGGTGCGTGGGTCTTTAAAGACACTAGAATTCCAGTAATAGCACTATTTGAAAACCTAGACGATGGAGCTACTGTAGACGAATTTCTTGAATGGTTCCCAGGAGTTACACGGGAACAAATACATGCCGTGTTTAAATACGCTACAGCCAGTCTTCTAGCGGATGAAAAAGCCGCATGAAAATTCTTTTTGATCAAGGTACACCCGTACCATTAAGGCGTTTTCTGCATCCACATACTGTAGACACTTGTGCTGAACTTGGCTGGTCTAAACTTCAAAATGGCACTCTTTTAGATCAGGCAACTGCAGCACAATATGATGTTTTGATCACAACGGATCAAAACTTAAAATATCAACATACGCTATCTACTTGGCCAATTGGCATTATCGTATTGCGTACAACATCTTGGCCACAAATTAGCAATAAAACTAATAAAGTAATTGATGCTTTAGTTCAACTTACTGAAAACAAATATCAAGAAGTTGAATTTTGAAGAGTGGATCCAAACGCAGTAATTATATGATGTGGACGATTCTTGCCATCCTATTGCTGTTAATCATTGCCGGGATTTTGTGGCAATAGCTGATTAAAATTAGATATACTCTTGATCGTTCTTACGCACCATGTGAGAACGATCATCTATTTATCTAAAATCATAACGAAAATATAACAATATAGGATACATCATGATAACTTGGCAAACCTGTTCAGCAATTGAGTGTGTTACTGATAAGGTCAGTGGTGCCTGGGTCTTTAAAGGCACTAGAATTCCAGTAGCACGTAGGTACGATTAAGCCGTAAACGTTAGGTGCGATTAGCGAAGCGTAATCGCACATTTTGCTACATACATTCAAACATTAATTTGATAAATACCATGTGTGCTAGATTTATGCAAATAACCTCCAAAATGACTGGCTACAAAGATGCCAGGCTCTATCACAACCCTGAAAATACAGACATTTTTCAGGAGAATCCGCCTCTTTCTTCGTTACGACAGATTTTTCGGGTAGGGGTAATTACGTTTTTGACATTGATGATACCTTCTGATGATTCTTTGAAATCTGGGAAAAAGGAAAAAAAATTATTAGCAGAAAGTACTTCTTCAGTGATAGATTCCTCGTCATCTGCTTTTTGTAATGCTTTAAAATCTTCTTTAAAAGAAGATACACAGCCTGTGGTGAACCCTGCTCCTTCTTGTAATATAGAGAGAGTGCATCTTATTCTATCGGATACTGAGATTTCTGACTTTGCAAAAGCGACGTATTTGCTGAGGGATGGGGGGCAATTGTTTAAAAATGGAGAAGTAAAAAAAGGCAATTTTCTTCTTACTGAAGCTGATATGTCTCAAAAAAGATTAGACTGTACTTTTTCCAATTCTGAGACGCGATCGATGTTTTTCCAAAATATGCCGACAGAGAAATTTAAAACTGGTATTCAGGAAATGCGAATAAAGTATCTCAGATATACTTCTATTGGAAGACAAGAGTTTCCTCATGAATTGGAGAATTTTCAAAGAATTTTTTTAGAAAAGAATCAAGAATGTTCTCAGCAATTTTTAGAAATTCAGCGTAATGCTGATTTTCACAAGAGAGTAATTCGAATATTACGGAAAATAAAAGCAAATCCAGAAAAATGGTTTCATGGAAAGTTTGATCCAATGCCGTATATTAATTTTGTTCTTAACCCAAAAAATAATGTTATTTTTGTATCTTCTGATTTAAAAAATAGAATACGGCATGCTGGGGGTAGATCTTCTTCTCATCTTCTTCCTTTTGGAAAAAATTTTTATCGACTTATTTCTTTGGAAGATCCTCACACAATTTCTGTTTTGTTTCAAGAAATTTATCACGCTATGACAACGCAGAATAGAGAATATAGTAATATAGAAATAGGAGAAGAAGAGATTACGAGTGGTCTTTTTTCTCAAACTTTAGAGAATATTTTGCAGGAGCCAGATTCAGATTACTACCAAACCTTGCGTGCCAATCCATCGGATACTTCTCTGACTCTTTCACGAATTGCAGAAGTTATTGATAGTGTTTATAGTGAACAAATTATGAACATATTTGATTCAAGAGATTCTGAGGAAAAAAATGCAGATTTGGGAGTTATCCTCGAGTCTCTCACTGGTCACAATCCTTGTCCTGCTCAGAAATATGGATATAAAAGACAAAACCGTTATATTCCAGAGGAATGCTATTACACTGAAATTGGGGATGAAGATTGGTGTGAAACGAATTATACGGGAATGATTCCATTTTTAATGGGATGGACTTACATGTCTTGTGTTGGTATAAATACTAGTATAAGAGATAGAATTGAAAAGTATCCGATATTTTTTTGGGCATTCAATAATGCTCTTATGAAATACTATAGAGAAGAGATGGAAAAACTTGGAATAAATTTTTAAAAATATTCGTAACTACTCAAGACCAAAACAATTACCCATTACTCAAAAATTATCCAAAAAAGCGAGGTAGGGCGCAATAACCAACGGGCATTGCGCCATTAAAATACAGGAAACATATAATTGTCATCCTATTGCTGTTAATCATTGTTGGGATTTTGTGGTATTAATTGGTTGAATTAGAGAGACTCTTAATCTTTCCTATACCATGTATGGGAACGATTATCCATTTATATATAATATAATTTAGCTACTTATGACAAAATTAAAAACTATCTTATTCAACTAGACGCTAAACTCAAATCAATAGATGTCAAAGGCGAAATTTGTTTATATGGATGAGTTGTAATGTGCCTTGTATATAACGCTAGACCGAGCACAAAAGATGTTGATGCGATTTTTGAACCAAAACAAAAATTAAGAAATGCTATTCAAGCTGTAGCTCAAGAAAATAAATTGGATGATGACTGGCTAAACGACTCCGTAAAAGGCTTTGTTATTGACCACAAAAGACGAATCTTATTTAATTGGCCCAACCTCAAAATTTACATTCCTGAGCCGGATTATCTACTGGCTATAAAGGCACTTGCAGCAAGAGTCGATACCAAAGATAGAACAGATATAAAGTTCTTAATTACACAGTTAGAAATTCATAAACCAGAAGAAGTATTGCAAATATTGGAAGAATATTATCCTAAAAAACAAATAAAACCAGCAACCCAATTTTTTATTGAAGAGTTGTTTGAAAATGATATCGATAGTTGAAGTAAAAAATTGTATTTGCAATAACCCAAACAACTGGGAAATCCCCTTTATGGAATTTGTAGATGATTTTCGTGGCCACAAATATATAAATTTAGAAGAACCCTTCAAGATAAGTAATGATAAATTTGATGCTTTGTTGGCATCAACTATTGAATATCTTTGTCATGAACAAATAATAAATACTCCTGAATGGGTGATAAAGGTACCTGCCTGTAAAAAACCTTGGTTTGTTGCAGGGATAGAATCTCTTAAGGCAATTACACTTGTAGAAAGTCCTTTAGAATTTCGCATGAGAAAAATCTTTGTATTAGAAAATTTTCTTGATAGAGTGTAATTATACCCTAATCAACGCCACCTACTCATCACTGTAGCAACTATAAGATATGGATCATTATTGCCATTCTGGTGCTATGCGGCATAGCTGGGATCATTTGGTATTATTTTCTGTAACATATAGCTGATAGCTATTCTAAAAGACAAAAGAAGCGCATCGTTTACGATAAATTGATGCGCTTCATTTTGTATGATGTACCAAGCGAGATAGGATGCGCTGAGGAACGAAGCGCATCATAATGCAAAAAATGGAAGATGAATTATCATCTTTCTTTGTGTTCCATCTTCTACGACTGACGATGACTGACCAGAGGTATAAATACACTATCTTTAAAATTACTGGTATCTTGGTGCTATGCGGCATAGCTGGGATTATTTGGTATTATTTTTAAAGGAAACTTTATGTATACGACAACAACATTACGTACTCAAGTTCTTAATGAAATTCAAAATATTCCAGAAAATCGTCTGGAAGAAATTTATAATTTAGTGCATTTTTTTAGAATGGGAATAGAGGCACAGCATCAAAACACTGCAAAAACTATTCTCCAATTTGCTGGAGCTTGGCAAGACATGGACGATGAGACATTTACTGAATTGCAGGAAGAGATAGCCAAGCGTCGTAAGCTGGCATTTAGTAATCGGAGTATAATTGATGCTCACTTTGATTGATACTGATATCTTATCACTATTTTTGCGCAATGATAAACAAGTAGTTGCCCACTTTAATGCCTACTACCAAGAATACAATACCATGAGTTTTAGTGTCGTTACATGGTATGAAATTGTCAGTGGATTAAAACATAAAGACGCTAAACGGCAATTAGAAAGTTGGTTGTGGCCCAAAGGTTAGTGATATGATATACTACATAGATATCAACAATCAAC
>LFCU01000067.1 GCA_001044195.1 Candidatus Achromatium palustre | reverse complement strand
TTTAATTAACCAAAAAGGTAGGTGAGGGGATATTGGATTGGTTACATCCTTATACAGGTTTGAAGATCTGTTGATTTTTGGTTAGCAGTTCTACAAATTTCTATAAAATTGTGACCTCTATAAAGATTTTAATATATCACTAATAACTTTTAAACGTTGTTTAGATAAGGCTTGGCCTAAAGCTGCTCCAGTCAATCCTTGGGATATAAAAGTTGCTGCCTTTACTTGACGCACTGCTTCTAAAGCCATGCGTAAGCGATTCCCAACTGTAGAGCCGGATACTGGATCTAATGCTATCCATACTTGTATTAATGATTCTAATTTTTCTGGATGATTTAATAGACGCTGAGTTTTTAATAATTCTAAAATTTTATCTGGCGTTGCTTGCATTACTTTATGAATTGGCCAGGTTTGATTCAAAATTGCTAGATCATACCAAGATTTTTCAACTTTTAAATCTCTACATAACGTTCTAGTTGCACTAGAATTTGCGGCTGTGCCCCCTATAAATGCGGCGAAACGAATTTTGCTATCTGTAGTTAGGGCTGCAACTCGCTGCATGACTGTAGTTAAGAACGTTACTGAACTATTAGTATGAGGTATTGGTGGTGTTTCTAAATCATTTGCTATAGTTGGCAATAGTTTAGTTAAAGCACCACACCTTTGCAATAGATCAAAAAAACACCAAGGATCGTCTGTAGCTAATGCTTTGGTCATTTCGATAGTAAAGCGCGTTGGAAATAGGCTAACTAATTCTGGATGAGATGCCATAAGTTTTACAAGAGCATACGTTTCATGAGTTACACGAAAGCCTAAAGATCTAAATCGTGCTGCAAAGCGGGCCAGTCGCAATAAGCGTACTGGATCCTCTTGAAATGCTGGGGTTATATGCCTTAAGCGGCGTATTTTTATGTCGGCTTGGCCATGAAATGGATCAATAAGATGACCGTTTTTATCTTGAGCAATGGCATTTATGGTTAAGTCGCGGCGAGCTAAGTCTTCTTCTAAAGTAACGTCAGGGCCTACTTCTATGCTAAAGCCTTTATAACCATATCCAGTTTTGGTTTCGCGTCGTGCTAGGGCGTATTCACATCCAGTTTCAGGATGTTGAAATACTGGAAAGTTAGGTTCTAGTTGTGTATAGCCTAAAGCTTGTAGTTCGGTTGCTTTAGCCCCAACTACTACATAGTCACGTTCATAGACAGGAAGTCCCAATAAGGTATCGCGTACTGCACCGCCAACTAGATAAATATTCACAATGTAATATATTAGTATTTAGAATTTATAAGGAACCATAAAATTGTGAACAACCCAATTAAATGAAAATCCAAAGAACCAACCATTTTTTGATATGTTGGGTTGACAATAAAGCTGTCAATCCAACTTACCGTAGATATTTATTAATTTTTAACTTGTTTTGTAGTTGAACCACTCAATAAAGCAGCTGCTCCTGCGAGGCTGGCATTACCATCGCCAATCACTATAGTTTGCGGTACTAACCAATTGACTAGCCGCACTAATTCGGGTCTGCTCTTTAAAGTTGCAAGGATCTTTTCTAAAGCCTGTAATAGTACTACCCGATTTTGACCTAACACTGCTGATTGTGCTGATTGGCCACGAGCTAGCTCTTCTAAGAATCGACGTTCCGCAGCACCTAAACGCTCCCGCTCTAATTCCCGTTGTTGAGCAATCTGTACTGCAACACGGGCTGCTACTAATTGATCCTGACGATTAGCTAAGGCTGTTGCGGCCTCTTGTGATTGACGCGCTATTTCAGCCGTGCGACGGCGTAAATAAGTACGCTCAAATTGAGTTGCAATCTGTTCTAGTTTACGGGCTACTAAAAGCTCTGGAGGTAACTCAGCATCCCCTAGTTTAACAGCAATGATCTCTAATCCAGCCGTTTCACCAAAGGCTCTAACACGAGCTGCAACCAACTTTTCCAAAGCCTCACGTTCATCTTGGAAATCTAATACATGAGTAGCACGATTAACTTCTGCGTTGGGATCAGGTAATATAAAATTTGCCAATTTGTGTTTAATATTGGTAAGTTCCTGAGCACGTTGTTCTGCGGTCATCCCTAAATCTGTATCAGTAATGCGTACATCCTTAAGCTGATCCAAACGGGCTTGTAAGGCATTCTGTTCAGCTACAGCATTTCCATAAGCTACAGTATTGCGTACTGTAAGGGTAGCTCCACCAATATTGCGCAATTCAGATCTGATCCAGGGAGTAACAATACGCTCTAAAACATCTTTAAGATTACCAACAGAGGCCACTACAACTGGTGCTAATTCTGGAGCTACTCGTACTTGGATACGGAGTTCTTGATGGACTGTCCAACCCTCCACTTTTACATGAATGGCATCACCAGCAGCACCATCAGGTACCGGGACGTATACTTGAGATTTCTCTTGTTTTATATCGTTACCATTGATAACTAGATTGATAGTACGGCGTTTGTAACCACCCTCATAGTTCCAACTTTGAACTCTGGTATCTACTAAAGTTACTTCATATAGATCTCGATTGATAAAATAGGCACCAGATAATAAAGGTTTATCCCACACACCGATACAGCCTACATTGGCTAGAACAGCTGTTTGACTGCCAGCACGACGTTCTACGGGTTGCGAGCAATGAGTTGGTTGCCCAGCAAGGCCTGTAAAAAATGCTGGCACTACAGGACTTTCAATTTTGGATCTAATGACTCCAACATAGCCTGTAGGGATTTCGGTGCGTATAGTAGCTCTGGGATCGATAGGTAGATTTGGATTTTGATGGCGGATGGTAACTGCAAATAGGTATTGGTTGATAGGATAAGTCCCAGGTTTTAGAATAGTTGACTGCGGACCTCTGTATCCTCCATGAGTCAAAAAATATTCTGCATCTAGCATCTTAGGGGCTTCTGTTGCAATCCACTCAGGTGCTGCTACCCTATCAGCAGGTAGGTCTTTACCATCGCGAGCTACTAAGATTGCGTAATGGCCATCTGGAACATTTACCATGTCTACTGTTTGGGTAGAATATATTAAATTTATAAAAGGCGAAAATGTGAACCCAGGTTTGATAATGCGGGCCTGACGGCCACATTCATTTTTGCGGGCAATATAGTTGCGTTCGGCACTTTGTTTGCAAAAGAAGGATTTCTCAAGTTGGACAATTTGATCTCCTCCAGGCCATATATAGGAAGATGTATAGGCAAATAGTAGGCTTAAAGTAGTTAAGATTACCCAGGTTTCAGGCATTTTTTATTCCTCATTTACAGGTTGTAAATAGTTTTAGCAAACTATAATAAAGCATCTTGTTTAATTTTGCAACAGCAGATATTTTGGGAACTTTTTTACATAAAAATTTTCAAAAAGGTCTAGCACATTGCATAAATTTAAGCCAAAATAGCCAAATAGGAATGCAACGGAATTCATAATAGCTAATTAGACTAAAATATACGATACAATTTAATTGACACAATTTGATTGTAAACTAAACTAAATTATTTATAAACATATTAATTTTAAGAAATAATAGGTCAACCATGCGCATTTTTGCAGTAATTTTTAGCATCCCAGAGTTAGTTATGTGGGTACTTGCAATATTGATAGCCGCAAATCCACAATATATCTTTGAAACCGCCCATTATTATCCATTACAACCCCTTAAAATAAAGGCATTAGAATCTTATAAGCCCAAATTGGATGGAGCTACCAAGTTTCTTACTACTCGTGATATTGTTAAAATTCCTGAAGGTATGACGGCTGATAGTTTCTTAAGTACCTTAAGCCGTAATGAACGCGCTCAAGTGCATATTGTAATCACTCCAGATGGCAAAAAAACATTGCATTTTACACCTCCGGTAACCAATCAATGAGACATTATTTTTGTACTAATTGCTGGCGTTTTATAGAAGAAGATATGGCATTTTATACATGCCCCAAATGTGCTAATCCCAAATCTACTAAATCTCGAAATGGTTGGTCAACACCTCCAATACTACAGCCTAACCAAAAAACAATCCAACAACAACGAGTCAAAAAATTACGTACCTGGTGGCGGATGTTAGATGAAAATTCTTTAAAACTGTGCAAAAAACATCCAGATGAGGAAGGTACACTATTTTGCGAATGCGGTATGCGTCTATCCGAAAATAACGCCGTACAAGTACGCGAAAATGGCGAACGTAATGCTATTAGAATCGTAGGGAGTCGTGGCTCTGGTAAAACGGTCTGGCTTACCACCATGTGTCGTAGTCTCCGCAGTGAGGATACACCATTTGATTTATTAGGAATAGGCGATACTGAAATGAATTTTTCGATTATTGAGACCGCCTTTCTAAAAAACAAAACCAGGCCACCAGCTACTAAACCTAATGCCAATCTGCGTTTTGCTTGGTGTATTAAAGATAAAAATGGGTTAGATAATGCCGAATATCCAGTTCTTATGGTGCATGATATTGCAGGAGAAGTGTGGTCTAATTTAAGACATGGTCGGGTTCCAGAGGATTTAGATCATTATGTCACGTCTCCTGGAGACTTGATATTTATCATCGATGGTGCGAGACTTGCTACAGACCTGCCTGAAAAGTTACAAGACAAGACTCCCAAAGATGATTGGGAAACGACTCGAACAGGAGATGATGGGGCGGAAGATCGAATTATTTTGAGTAATATTTTAAATTATATACCGCAAAGTAAAAGGAAAAATATGCGGTTAGCATTAGTTATCACTAAATCGGATCGATTGACTCATTTAAAAGATGAATATCCTATCTTAGATTGCTATAAAAGGATCGAGCCTAAAGATCCAAAAAAATCTGAAAAGGAAAAACAAAACTCCGAAAACCAGGAGAAGTTGGCAAAGTTATTAGGAATCGCGCAACGTGGTGCTTTAGTAGGATTTGGTAAGGATTTTCAGGATTTTAAAATCTTTACCACTTCTAGCTTAGGGTTTTCTCCTCTGAAAGATAAACATATTGTCGATGAAAAAACGCTAAACCGTGCTCCAAAGCCTGAATGTGTAGCTGATCCCATATTATGGTTATTAACATCCAATGGCTTTGCCTATGCGTAATTAATTCGTAACTTCTCAATAATGGTGCGCAATGCGCACCCTACAATTTCAGTGCGCAATGCGCACCCTACGATTAATCTGACAAAGTAGAATTAATGTTAGGATATTAACTATGAGTGATTTATTTCACGTAATATATACCAATGCCGCTGAATATGGTGTTGCCCAAACTAGCGATCAATATGGCTATAGATTTGTATTACCACAACCTAATTGGCAACCGCAAAGCCAAGTAGATGCCTTTGCTGAATGGGTGCAAAGCCTCAATCCTACTGAATGGTTACAAAACCAAATTTCTTCAGAAACTTCCAAAGTATCAGAAATTAATCAATCCCAGAATCAATCAGCATCAGATAGAGGCTATGCCTATAGTTGCTTCCGCCTTAATTTTCATCCTTGTGTATGTGTAGCCGCTGTATTCCCTAACTTTGCACCAGATGATTTGGGCAGAGTTGGTGGTAATCTAACTCATGTATTAGTAACTCCCGTCCGAGAGGGACGGGATCTTTGGATTCATCAAATACTAAAATTAGTTGAATTAGCATCAGAAATTAAACTGCCACCAGTGGAAGGCCACAGTACTCGTCTTACTAGATATTTGGAAATGCCTCGAGAAAATAGGGTCGATGATCCCAAATTAACCATAGAATATTTACAAAAACTTATTCTTACTAGCTTTGAAAACAAAGACGAATTTTTGGAATTCATGGAATTAGCTTTATATAGCGTTAAAACCAGCACTGAAACCTTATTACGCAGGGATAATACTTTAGAGGCTGCCAAGACCTTAGCTACCTTTATTTTGGCATTACCACCACGCCTACGTCTGGCCTTTTATTGGGGCTGTGAAGTCAATGCAGTAAATAGTGAACGCCGCCAAACTTTTATAAGGCTTACAGGTAATCCAGGATCTTTGCCACAACCAGATGGGCGTTTATATGATTATGTAGATAAGTTTCTGGAAATTTTAGAACGTTTAAATGAAGAGGATATAGGCTGGCTTAACCATATCTGGAATGAGTGGGATGTTAGAGCTTGGGATGAATTATTTACTAAGTATGGAAAAAAACGTAAAAAGATGTAGGCTACATTCACTAATTAGTTATTAGGAGGGATAAATAAATGCCAGAATCACCAGAATCTAAAATTACTAAAGCATTGCAGGATATGGTGAGCTATGTTCATGATTTTACTAATCAGAGCGTTGCAGCCATTAATGATCATCTAAAAAAATCAGATACGGCATCACAGCAGCAGGTTCTTAATGATGTTACAACGCAACTTAGTAGGATAGATAAAAAACTTGATAACCTGGGCACGAGGCTTACTAATTTAGAGCAACAGCTTCATAAAGCTCCACCTGTAAGTTCAACTTCTATAGAACAACCAAGATCTGCAACGCGATCAGTACAACAGCAGCCAGCTAGAACTTCTTATCAGAATCCACAGGCTGCTTCACATCCCACAGTCCTCCATTCTGCATCCGTAGAACCAGATAATTTTAACCAAAGAAATACTTCAATTGAGTTGATTTTAAATTTTATTTTTAATCGAAATTTTTTGTATGCAGTATCTGGCCTTGCATTTGTTGGATTGTTATATTTTATAGCTCCACGAGTTCCACCTATTTTAGGATACCTAACTAGCAATTCTCAAGGCTCAGGTGATACAACTGAAATTTGTAAATTAGCAACCACCAAATCACAACTTACTGATTTGATAAATAAAATAAACACTGGAGACAAATTAAATAGTTCACAAAAAGATACCAATGGCACAACTGCTGCTGCAAATTTGTTAAAACAGTTAGCCAATACCCCCTCTAGATTAGGTACAACTGATTGTGATACTTTAGTAAACCTTTTATTTGCTTACAGAGTTGCCATTTGGTGTAAAGATAAGATTAACAACTGTACATCACAACAAAAAACTACAACCGCCGCTATAAAAGTTACTCCAGCTTCTAATGATGGCATAAATGCTCCAAAAATTAGTAATCTTGTGGGATGTGCAGTTAAAACAAAAGCACCTACAAAGGATTGTCGCATAAAAGTAATACAAGGTTTATTTCCAAAAGTAGATCCTGATACTAAAGCAAAGGGTAACAAAAATAGCTCAGTCTCAACACCGCAAGCAACTAATGCTGATATATGCCCTGATTCTCAAACCAAACTCAAAGCTCCAGAACAACGAGAAAGAGTAAAAATATGGATAGCTGCTGCTGCTGAGGCCAAAGGACTTGAAGGAACTGGTCACAAAGTATCATCAAAGCATCAAAATGCTATAAATACAATTTCTACTAATTTAAACAATAATATATCTCTTGATGATAGGTCTTGGCTAACAACTATTCAAGATTTATTTGAATATACTCTGGCTTTGGAATGTAAAGCAAAATCAGTAAATTGTGGCACAACAAACATAACAATTGATACTGCCCCTGAAAAAGAGGTTACTGCGCCTATGTTCCAACATTTTAACCAAAAACTACCGCCAACATGCAGGGTAACAGACGAGAACAAATTTAAAAAGAAAGATTTTAAAAAAGTAGATAATACAAAATACATGGACTTTCTGGCTGCTGTAGTTCTCCAAAACATTGCTGAAAATCCACCAGCAGAATAGGTTGGATACATCATTTGACAATCCAACGTCGCACATCAGACAGCAAATAGGATGTGCTAAGGCACAAAGCGCATCATCCATGAGAATAAAGACAGATTAATTGATGCGCTTCGTGCCTCAGCGCATCCTATAACTGCTTGCTTGCGATTACGCTTCACTAATCGCACCTACGATTAAATTTTAGGAGCTTATAAATCTTGCAAAGACCAACGCCCTTTCACTTTAATCTCTAAGGGTTCTTGCTGACCTGCAAGTAAACGCATTAATCCAGCATAAGCTATCATTGCCCCATTATCAGTACAAAATTCCGGGCGTGGCAAAAAAAGCTCGCCTTGTTCTTGAACAATCATAGACTCCATAGCCATACGAAGTCTTTGATTAGCACTTACACCTCCAGCAAGAACTACAGTCTTTAACCCAGTAGACCGCATAGCACGACGACATTTAATTACCAAAGTATCTATGACTGCATCCTCAAAAGCACACGCAATATCAGCTAGAGTTTGCGCATCTGCTGGCTCATGAGCCTGTAACGTTTGCCAGGTGTATGTCTTAAGTCCACTAAAGCTAAAATCCAATCCAGGACGATTGGTCATCGGGCGTGGAAATTGAAAACGTTTGGGATTACCCTGCAATGCTAATTTAGCTAACTCTGGCCCACCTGGATATGGCAAGCCTAATATTTTAGCTGTCTTGTCGAATGCCTCTCCTGCCGCATCATCTAAAGATTCCCCTAATACATGATACAGACCCAGCTTTTCTACAGCTACTAGCTGGGTATGGCCGCCTGATACTAAAAGAGCTACAAATGGAAATTTGGGTTTAACTGTTTCTAGCATCGGAGCTAAAAGATGGCCTTCCATATGATGGACTGCTATTGCTGGTATGCCTAAGGTCCATGCTAGGCTGCGGCCAAAAGTAGCACCTACTAATAAAGCTCCTACTAGACCAGGGCCGCTGGTGTAGGCGATACCATCGAGTTCTTGACGTGTTAAATGGGCTTGTTTGAGTGTGGTTTGTACTAAGGGTAATAATTTGCGGATATGGTCACGAGATGCAAGTTCAGGTACTACGCC
This sequence comes from Candidatus Achromatium palustre, assembly GCA_001044195.1. Taxonomy (GTDB): domain Bacteria; phylum Pseudomonadota; class Gammaproteobacteria; order Chromatiales; family Chromatiaceae; genus Achromatium; species Achromatium palustre. The sequence goes on along the minus strand of LFCU01000067.1, from coordinate 5,397 downwards.
ACCATATTGAGCATGCACATTAGTTTGGCTGTGTAAAGCCTGGGCTAGTAAGCCACGATTGCTACAATAAATTGCAACTCCAGTTTCATCACAGGAGGTTTCAATGCCGAGCACACGCATGGATTGTTAGTATTTTTAACTTTTAAGTAAATTAAAGAAATATGGTAGGCAAACGGGTGTATCGTTTGCCCACGCGAACCAAACAACAAAGAAAAATCATTTGATAACTCCGCGTGGGCACGATGAGGCCGTACCCACCCTACTTGGCTACAGGTTAAAAATCGGTATAATATCTAATGAAGAACCTAGCAAATTACATAGCAAACCCATAAGCATCTTTAAAACGCAGTTGCAATTCATCCATAGTAAAAGAGTGATTTTGAGTACCATGATGCTCAATTTTAATACTACCTAGTAAACCTGCAAGCCTTCCAGTAAGTTCCCAATCCATATTATTTACTAAGCCATATAATAATCCCGCTCGATACGCATCACCACAGCCAGTTGGGTCTTTAATACTGTTAGCTTTAGCTGGTGGAATCTCATATTTTATGTCTGTTGTGAAAATCAAAGAACCTTCGCCACCACGGGTAACGATCACCGCTTTAACTGCTTGGGCCAATTGCTCTGGGGTTTTACCAGTACGTTCTTGGACTAGTTTAGCTTCGTAATCATTGAGTGTGATATAAGTAGCTTGGGAAATAAATTGGTTTAAATCATCCGCTTGGAACATAGGCAATCCTTGACCAGGATCAAAGATAAAGGGGATTCCAGCTTCAGCAAATTGCTTGGCGTGTTCGATCATTCCCTGTCGACCATCAGGAGACACAATGCCTAGCTTTATATTATTGGCATCTGTGACTTTATTTAGATGGGAATAATTCATGGCCCCAGGATGAAAGGCGGTGATCTGGTTGTCATCCTGATCAGTAGTGATATAGGCTTGTGCGGTATAGGCATCATCAATAGTTTTTAGATGTTGACTATTGATGGCATGTTGATCTATCCAGTCTGCATACGGATCAAAGTCAGTACCAACAGTTCCCATTGGGATACCATCACCACCTAAAAGTTTTAGGTTATAGGCGATATTGCCAGCACAACCTCCAAACTCGCGACGCATTTTGGGGACTAAAAATGAGACATTAAGAATATGTACTTGTTCTGGTAAGATGTGATCTTTAAATTTTCCTTCAAAGACCATGATAGTATCGTAGGCCATAGAACCGCAGATTAAGACTGACACAATAAAAGACTCCTTAAAAATTTATAATTAGTTTAAATACATATGAATCGTTCCCACAATCCGCGTGGGAATGCATCCTTGGACGCTCTGCCTCCCATTATAAGTTACAACAATAATAGACATTATTCGAAACTCCACTTTTTATCTTATCGTTACTAGTTTGGCCAAGAATTTCGGATAATGTCTAATATATTAAATATTTATATAGCTTGTGCGATTACGCTTTGCTAATCGCACCTACTGCGCTAATCAGCTTAAAAACCATTTATTACAAAAGGGGTAACATAAGCTATAACTATTAGTCCCATAACGAACATAAAAGCTGCCCAAGTCCATAAAGCCATATCAACCATCGCCATTCGCTTTTTAACTTTTTCGGAAATAATAAAGATTTCTTGGCCTAAAAAGATATTCTCAACCAGCATTTGCACATGATAAGCCATTTCCTCTAGCATTATACGGTCTTCTTCCGTAAATTCTTGATCATTATATTTATTTAACGCTTGAATGGCACCAGTTGTTTCATTAGTAGTAACGCCTTTTATAGGCACACAGAGAATATTCCGAGTAACAAAACCAGTATCACTATCTATAAGCTTATGGATTCCTGTTTGCTTATCCATATCAGTACGCATTTGAGAGCGTCCAGTTGAGATCACTTCTCCTACTACAGATCCTTGTTTTGGGACTTCTATTTCGCGTTCGCCTAATTTGGTGGAACATGCTAGCCATACTTTATCACGAGTTACATCTTGGATAAAAATACTGCAAGATTCCGCCTCAAGCAGTTTTGGCATAAATGTTGTTACTAGTTTTAATAAGCGTTTTTGTCCTGTATCTAACCATTGTTTTTGTATATGCGTTTGTTTACGTGCTAAAGTAGCCAATTTTTGTTGCAGATCTTTCATTGTAATTTATTGAGTCCTAATAATTGTAACTTTTCAATATCAGTTTACACTACTGATGAATCATAGGCTTAAAAAACTTAGTATTTGTATGATTGTCAATTGTCAAAAACTTATTCTATCATATTGACAAATAAGTCGCATTAAAAATTTATGGTTCAATTTAAGTAACTATAAATATCTACATCCTCTTGAAATTCCCATTCCATACCTCACTATTTTTTAGAAAGCAAGTTTTGAATTAATGAGCTTTATAAAACTGAAAGTTAATGTGAGATAAATATCATGAGGCCCGACAAACTTACCAGCACCTTACATAATGCCTTGGCTGATGCCCAATCTTTAGCGGTTGGCAAAGACCATCAATTTATTGAACCAACCCATCTTATGATCGCATTATTAGATCAAGAAAGCGGTACAACTAAACACTTATTAACCCAAACTAATGTCAATACCAATCAACTACGCTCAGACTTAGAAATAGCCCTAGAACGTTTGCCTACAGTATCAGGAGCAGCTGCAGGAGACTTACATTTATCTAACGATTTACAACGTATATTAAATCTTACTGATAAATTATCCCAACAACGCAAAGATGCCTATATAACTTCAGAACTATTTATACTAGCTGCGGTAGACGATCATAATACTATTGGAGAATTATTACGTAAAAATGGTGCTACTAAAGAAAAGATCAATCAAGCTATTACCCAATTGCGAGGAGGCCAAACTGTGACTGATTCCAATGCCGAGGAACAACGCCAAGCACTCCAACGCTTTACTATTGATCTTACCCAATTTGCTGAACAAGGCAAGCTGGACCCTGTTATTGGACGCGATGACGAAATCCGTCGTACCATTCAAGTTCTACAACGCCGCACTAAAAATAATCCAGTACTTATCGGTGCCCCAGGTGTTGGTAAAACAGCCATTGCAGAAGGACTAGCCCAACGTATCGTAAATGGCGAAGTTCCAGAAGGTTTAAAAAACAAACGCCTATTAGCATTAGATATGGGAGCGTTGATAGCAGGAGCTAAATTTCGTGGTGAATTTGAAGAACGTATCAAGGCTGTACTAAAAGATCTTGCCAAACAGGAAGGAGACATCATCCTATTTATCGATGAACTACATACTATGGTTGGTGCTGGTAAAGCTGAAGGTGCTATGGATGCAGGAAACATGCTGAAACCTGCCCTAGCTAGAGGCGAATTGCATTGTGTTGGTGCTACTACTTTAGACGAATATCGCAAATATGTAGAAAAAGATGCGGCATTAGAGCGGCGCTTTCAAAAAGTACTAATATCAGAACCTACAGTAGAAGATACCGTAGCTATTCTCAGAGGTTTAGCAGAACGCTATGAAGTGCATCATGGTGTGGATATTACAGATCCTGCCATTGTTGCTGCTGCTACATTATCGCATCGCTATATAGCAGACCGCCAATTACCAGATAAAGCTATAGATTTAATGGACGAAGCAGCAAGCCGCATTCGTATGGAAATAGATTCGATGCCAGAAGCGATGGATCGTCTGCATCGACGCTTGATCCAACTTAAAATCGAACGTGAGGCTGTGGCCAAAGAAAAAGATGCTGCCAGCAAAAAACGTCTTACCGATCTTCAAGAAGAAATTACTAGATTAGAAAGAGAATTTAGTGATTTAGAGGAGGTATGGAAAGCAGAAAAAGCCGCTGTACAGGGTGCGACTCAAATAAAAGAAGAACTGGATCGAGCTAGAATTGAATTAGAAACAGCACATCGTGCTGGCGACTGGTCGCGGATGGCCGAGATTCAATATGGGCGTATTCCAGATTTAGAAAAACGCTTAACTGTCGCCAATAACGCTGAAGCTACTCCTATGCAGTTATTACGCAATAGAGTAACTGAAGAGGAGATTGCCGAAATAGTTTCCAAATGGACTGGCATTCCAGTTTCCAAAATGCTTGAGGGGGAACGCGAAAAACTCTTACAGATGGAAAGCAATATTCACAAGCGCGTTGTAGGACAGCACGAGGCAGTGCAAAGCGTAGCCAATACGATTCGACGTTCTAGGGCTGGTCTTGCGGATGTGAAACGGCCTAATGGCAGCTTTTTATTTTTAGGTCCAACTGGGGTTGGTAAAACAGAATTATGTCGTGCCTTGGCAGAATTTTTATTTGATACTGAAGAGGCGATGATTCGGATTGATATGAGCGAGTTTATGGAGAAACACAGTGTGGCCCGCCTGATTGGTGCGCCTCCTGGCTATGTTGGTTATGAAGAAGGAGGTTATTTAACTGAAGCAGTACGCCGTAAACCATATTCAGTGATTCTTATGGATGAAGTTGAAAAAGCTCATCCTGATGTCTTTAATATCCTGCTTCAGGTCTTAGATGATGGACGTTTAACCGATGGTCATGGACGTACTGTAGATTTTCGCAATACTATTATAGTCATGACTTCCAATTTAGGTTCCCAAATAATTCAAGAATTATCTGGTGCTGAACGCTATCAGCAAATGCAGCAAGCAGTACTTAATATTGTAGGACAACATTTTAGACCTGAATTTATCAATCGTTTAGATGAAATTGTAGTGTTTCATTCGTTATTGCCAGAACAAATTAGCGAAATTGCTACTATACAAATCGGTTATTTACAACAACGCCTTGCTAGTCATAATTTGGCGTTAGAATTAAGTCCTAAAGTCTTAGAGCATTTAGGTCAAGTTGGATTTGATCCTGTATATGGTGCCAGACCTTTGAAGCGAGCTATCCAACAATGGCTAGAAAATCCTTTATCCCAAAAAATTTTAGCAGGGCAATTCAATCCAGGGGATACTATTAAAGTGGAATTAGATGGTGCTGGATTGAAGTTTGAGCGGATAATTACTGTACCAGTATGTTAACTGGTAGGGTGGGTCGTATCGTTTGCCCACGCGAACAACAAAGACAAATTATTCGTCAATATTTGCGTGGGCACGATAAGACCGTGCCCACCCTACATGGCTGCTACATTCTTGTGCAGGGCATGAGAAAGAGGTGAATACGAGACATTATACCGATTTTTATAATCAACTGAATTTAATAGATAAAATTTTTAATTTTTCATGATGAAATCGAGATTTTAGTTAAAATCGGTATAATGTCTACGGTAACCTTTGCATTGGATGGCAAGATAGCCTTGTCACTCTATGTTCAAAAGTTAGTATTATCGATGTTCAAAAGTTAGTATTAGGTAATATTCTAATTCCTTACGCTATAAGGCTTCT
>LFCU01000066.1 GCA_001044195.1 Candidatus Achromatium palustre | reverse complement strand
TAGACATTATCCGAAACCCGTCATTCCTGCGAAAGCAGGAATCTATACCCTAATAATCACCTTAAGTTTGCTAAACTGGTAGAGGGTTTCAGATAATGTCTAATATTAAGTGCTTTGGTTGGTGATGTTAGCTTAAGACAATTATAACCTTGTTATCAGGCTATAATTTATCGTTACCTGTGAGGATATTCTATTGGGTTACTCATCGATTTTTATCGAGTATTTAATATCTCCTTCTGTGTTATTGCTTAAAGTTCCAGTAAATTCCCATTGAATACGAAGACCACTGCCCTGTCCTGAAGCACAAGCGGTAAGAGTAGTACCATACGCACAAGTGACAGTGCAATTGGCTGTACTGGTAGCCCAATCACCTGGAGTATCAGAACAGGTTTTAGCACCCAATTCAGCACAGCACCATTTGTCTAACGTAGTATAATTAGGTATGGCATCTTGGATCTTGAGAGCAGTTACATCACCACCAGTATTGTTGGTGTAGGTGAGTGTATATAAGAGAATATCTCCTGGCAAAGCTTCAGTTTTATTGACTGCTTTGTTTAGTACCACTCTTGTAAGAGGATCTATTACTGTAGTAGTATCAGTAACATATAAGTCAGAGCTTCTGGATGGGCCAGAGGGAATAATATAATAATTAAAATGGGCTTTAATTGTTACTACATTTTTATCATTGTTACTGACACTATCACTATCCGGAATGGTTTGTTTGACCAGGATGCAATAATTGGTATCGGTTTCTCTAGGGATATCAATATCTATAAGTAATTCTGGTTCATCTCCGTCAAACATGCCATTGCAGTTACTATCTTTATATAGTTGTGTGGTCCAATCAGGATTATTGGGGGTAGATTCATCGCTGTCTATAGTAAATTTTACCGTACCATCGCTCATTGCTGTGAATGTATGAGCATAATAGAGTACGGCTTTAGCTTCGCCTTGCGCTGAATGATCAGGGCTAAATCCATTAACTATAACATCGCCGAAATTAAGACCAGTATAAGAGGTATCGGCTGCTAAAGTGAAGGAGGTATAATCATTATTAACATCGTAAGTGCCACCACTATCGCCGCCACTACCACTGATAGAGAAATAACCTGGTAAATTTGTTTCTTTAACACAGACAGATGTTCCAACCCCAAGCCCTGGTATCACTAGAGTATAATCACCATTAGTATTAGTAGTAGCGGAACTATGAATAGTTGCTCCTTCACAATCCTTCAGCTCTACAGTTACTCCAGAGATCCCTATTTCATCGCCATCTTGCAAGCCATTATTAGCTTTACCACCAGTTCCTAGACCGCTATCTTCAAATACCCTACCTGATATAGTGGTATTTGGCGTATTATTGTAAGTGCAAGTAGTTGATGAGCCAAGAGTTACGTTGGCGGCTGGGATTGTTACAGTTCCATCTGCATTGATTGGAATTGATTCAGTAGTTGGATTGCTACCACCTACTACATCGCAACTGCCAGATACAGCCCAACCAGGAGGTATGGTTTCGCTTATTGTTATATCAGTACCAACATTAGCAACTTTGATTGCCTGGGTTCCATCTGTATCGGTATCGGCATCAAATTCTGTATCTGTTCCTATAGCTACTGTTGTAATAGTAGCTGTAGTTTCATTGGCTGGTGTAGTTAAATCGGTATCGACATTTGTTAGTGTAAAGTTAAATTCGCCTGTAGCTAGAGCCGTATTTTTAATCAAATGTAAATCAGCATCGTCATCATTAATTGTATAAGTGGCTGTTGTTATCCCTGCTGTGTTACAAGTTCCAGATGAACTTACAATATAAGGGTTACCTGGATCAGTATTAACTTGCATAATAATTGTTTCATCGCCTTCCTTTATGTTGTCGTTTATGACCTCAATGCCAGTTTCAAAGGTACTTGAATTATCGTAGTTACCTACAGGAATAGTTACCGTAAATGTCTTAGTACCGGTTGGAGTTGTATAATCTTCACCTAATATTGCAGTACCTCCAGTAATAGTTATTTGAATCTCTATAGGTGAGTCTACTTGACCAACTAACTTTAGCACTGGGGCTGTAGGGGTAACTACTGATTCAGCTTCTGCGCCACTTAAAGCACTGAATTCGACGACTGGTTTTAAGTAAAATTCTATTGCATCAAGAAAATTGCCATTAGTGTTGTTATTTGATCCTGTTTCGACCGCTGTAAAATTAACTGGTAAGTCACCAGAGGCACCAGTCCATTTAAATTTACCACCATAATCTCCCCAAGTATTGGTTGTGGCTTGAGTACAGGCTGTTACGGTGGTTAATGATGAGCCACCATGGCAACTATTTATTTGTGTTGTACCATTTTTTCTGGTAGTAGCATCCAAAACTAATCCTGTAGCAGATTCTGTACCTATGACAAACTGCATACGGTCATACTTGGGTGGATTGTCTATACGTCCTCTATGGCTTAAGCGCCAGGTTATTTCCTCATTTTGTAATATACATACTGTCTGGCTTAGCGTGCTGAATGCATTTGGATTTAGTTCTGCGTGTACGTTGCCATCACGAGCAGGCACACCCTGAAAATTATTAGCCCACAGTTCAATGATAGGTCTGTCATTAGGAACGGTGCAGTCATTATTTGGACCTGTAGAGGAATCCGAAGAAACCCAGGGGCTAACGGCTGACTGCGCGGTAAAACACCATGTAGCTGGTATGTTAGTGCTATCTTCAAAACTAGTATTAAGAAAACTACGTTGCAAAGCATTAACTTGAACCGAAAAACTATATAGAGCAATGGCGATTATAAAAACATATTGCCAGTGATAATACGATGTTCTGTGAGTTGGCTGCAATATATAAAATATATAATGAGAGATACAATATAGTAAGTACCCAACTAATCTCACCAACTGCTTTAATATGGGAGAATGTTTCATAAAATGCCTATTTAAGTTGTATACTATAAATTGTTTGGTTACGCAATCTATAATAACAAAGACAGTTAAGTGTAAATTATGCATTTTATTACTTTGGCCAAAATTCGTCATCCATAACTTGGGTAAAATTCCAAGGACATGAAGTAGGAAAAGTAGCCTCATCTAAACCAGTTGTAGGTGCAGCAATCAATATAGCAATTTCGTAGATTTCAATAATAATATTTGCCATCTTAGATTTTAAGCTTGAACTGTCACGCAATAGCCGCTCAATCTTATGGTGCTGAATCTTAATTCCTGCTTGCAAACTTCTACTGCGATGTTCTGGTTGATAACGCCACTTTAATAGATACACCAGCAATATTTCTAAACGATGTTCTAAAATTCGTTTTTCACTCCAGCCCATATCTTCTATTTCATCTATAAGATTAGCAATATCTAAAGCTACAAGATTACCAGAACGTAGCAAGTCTGCTTGCTGCTGCGTCCAAGAATAAAAATCAGTATCGTGTAAATTTGCCATATTTTATTACTCAGGCCAAAAATCATCATCCATAATTTGTTTAAAAGCACAATAGGCAGTGTTAAGCATTTTTTTGTGAAGCCCCACAAACACAATAAATTCATAGAAAATTACATAATATCATCTTTTGCTAATCCCGTAATCTTACAAACTAATTCAATATCCATACCTTCCTTTAACATGGCATGAGCGGTTCTACGCGCTTCTTCTGCTTTACCCTCTGCTTTACCTTCTTGATACTTAGTCACTCTATACGCCTCTTCACGACGTTCATCCAGCATTCTGGCACGATCTTCTGGAGAGAGGGTATCTTTTTCAATTAGTTGGAAGATCTTCAATATCTCGCTACGGGTATAAGTAGCTTCATCGATTTGGCCATCCAAACTATCATCAATAGCCCGCATCCACTCCTGAAACGGTTGTGGAGTTGTTTCATTAAGATACTTGGGGCAAATGTAGAACACCTTGTGGGCAATTTCATGCAAAGGCTCTCCAGCCAAGGTTTTGGGGTCAAAATCAATGACAGAAATATCCTGTTGGTGCTTATCGCCAGAGGTCAGCACCACTAGTGTAAAAACTGTCAATGGTGGCGTATACTCGTTAAAACTTGCGGCCTGTTCTAGGATCGCTGCACAGTGATAATGCAAGAATCGATTATAGTGATCGGGATGCCGTACATGTTGAATATCGACAATTACCCTGTTTTTTGTGTCCTCAGCGAACAAATCATAGCGTGATGCTACTTTACCTACTGGTTCAGAAAAAGATTTTTCTGTTTCTACTCGCTCGATTTCTAAATTTATGGCTAGAAAATCACGCACGAAACCCTTGAAGACTTCGGGATCACTGAAAGCTTTTTTGAAAATCACGCCGTAGCGTAGGGAGGCAACTTGTTTCATGATTCTAAACACCTATAGCGTACTTGTAAAACTATTATTCATCCGGCTAAAAGTTATCATCCATAACTTGGGTAAAATTCCAAGGACATGAAGTAGGAAAAGTAGCCTCATCTAAACCAGTTGTAGGTGCAGCAATCAATATGGCAATTTCGTAGATTTCAATAATAATATTTGCCATCTTAGATTTTAAGCTTGAGCTATCACGCAATAGCCGATCAATCTTATGGCGCTGAATCTTAATTCCTGCTTGCAAACTTCTACTGCGATGTTCTGGTTGATAACGCCACTTTAATAGATACACCAGCAATATTTCTAAACGATGTTCTAAAATTCGTTTTTCACTCCAACCCATATCTTCTATTTCATCTATAAGATTAGCAACATCTAAAGCTACAAGATTACCAGAACGTAGTAACCCTGCTTGCTGCTGCGTCCAAGAATAAAAATCGGTATCGTGTAAATTTGCCATTATAAGTTACTTCCCACTTAGCTTATATTATCGTTGTTTACAACTGCCCGAATTTTATCCCGTATAGCTAACTCATCTTCATCAACATAATCTTTTAAGTCCTTATGAATTAGCAACTGAAAATTAGTCATTTGGGCCATAGATTCTAAAATCCCTCGCTCGGCAGGCGTTACATTACCAAACAAGAATATACTATAAGTTTTATTTGCATGTTCAGTATGTTGTAACTGCGCACGATAACGTAACAATTGTCCAAAAGCTTTTTCAAAATCTGCTACGCGCTTAACTTCTACTACAAGTTGATCAGTAACAATATCAACCCGTCCTGGATAGGGTCCAGATACATGAAATTCGCGTGTTCCACCAATTGAATCATGCAAATAGGCTTGGTAGGTATTTTCGCGCACTGGAATATATGTAAGATTTTTTATTTCTTCCGCCTGTTCTTTATTTATCGTTTCTTGTTCGACCAATCTCAACTTTAATTCTTCATTTTCCTGTCTTAGCTGCTGTTCCTAAAAACTTGGACAAAGCTGGACATTTTTAGGTAATTCGCTCTCTGTTGATAACTCTTCCGAATTGCAACTAGAGTCCTGGTTGAGCAGTCCCAACCGTAGTCGCTCAGTCCGTTTTTGCAAGATGGATTTTACCTTTTGAAAAGGCATCCAACGATCTATCTCCTGATCGCAAAGTCTTGCCAAAACGTTTCGCGCAGCATTCTCGTCAGCTTGTAACACTACCCCGTCGAAACAGTAAAATGAATCTCCGCTACGTTTGCCCAACAGTGCTCCGTGGCGGCTATCCATTTGCGAAGTGTACGCACTATTGACGAGAATGACCGAAGAACCTCTTCGGCGGGAAATCGTTTCAATTGCGTTTGCTATCACACCTTTAGTCCAGGCGGACAGCCTTCTCGTAACATTTTTTCCAAATCTTTTGGAGGCAATTGGCGATGTTAAATCCTCAGTTGCAATTACCTCTGCTTGATCAATTAATTTATGTGTTGCTTGAAAAATTTTATCTCTTATTTGAGCTTTAACTTTTATGTTTAGGCGATTCAGCTTTTTTCGGTTTAAGTTATTCTTAATAATATTTTTCTTTTTATGAGGTTTCGACTCTGCAATAGCACGAAGCTTATTTCTAGCTTGATATTTTTTCTTTAAATTATCTGAATGTTGGCTTAATAATTCACCTAAACCATGTCCATAATGTTCACCATTGGAATCAACAAAAACTTCAGTATAACCTTTGTCGATTCCAATAGTGGCTTTACCACAAGTTTTGGTTTCTTTTATATCTATAGTATAATGAACTTCAATCTGTCCATCACTTAAAATTATTCTGAGGGTTCCAGTTGGTTCAACAGTACTATCTAATGGAATTACAATGCGTTTACCTTTTTCTAAACCAGGAATCTTTATCCAGGCACGTCCACCTAATTGAAAAGTAATATAATTATCTGAACGGACTATGATTTGATTTTGAGTGTGATTGCGTCCATGTCTCCAATTTTTACGCATTAAGCGTCGTAAATAGTTGTTGGAAGTCCAAGTATTAGACTTAAGTTCTTTGTAAAGTTGAGTGCGTTGTTTATTATCCGAAACTTTCCTATAAAGTGTTTTTCTTGTCTTTTCTTTAGCTGATTCTAAATACGCTTTTATGTCTTTAAAGCTATCTCGTAACGTTTCTTTCCAGGAATTTGCAGAAACGGGAAATTGGCGTTTTTCTTGTAACCAGGAATCACGTATTTGCCTATCGCTTTTAATTGCAACGCCTTTAACTGAACCAAAACTATGCCAAACTTCAGAACGAATTTTACCCAATCGTTCTGCTTGCTCTTTTAATTTGCGATATTTGCCTTGATTTAGATTTTTACTGTTTAGAATCCTTGTTACTTTCATTCATAATAGCCTGTTTTATTTTATTTAAAAGCATAAGCGTAATAATATTGACAATTAATTTATTTGTCAATAGCATTTTATATATTTTGTGCTGAAACTTCCGTTTTTGCAAATTCGTGTAGGTAATATTTATTACCTATAATGTCCAATTATGGGTAATTTTGTCCAACTTTTAAATAGCAGTTAAAAGCTCCTCAATCGATAATATCAAAGAATTATCATGGTTTGGTGCTTGAGTGGACTCATAACCCGTTTTGGTATGAATAAATGAACGTAAACCATTCTGTGCCAATGCCTGATGAAATTCCCGTGCTTTGGTCTTTTTATACCTGGATTCATAGGCATAGTAGCTGATGATACGCTCACAATAACGGTCTCGAATAATGTGGGCTTCATCTGTTATTGCTAAATAGAAATCTTCCGGTTTGTTCCCACCCTTATTTTCTTTAAAAATCAAATTTATAATAGTGTTTTGGCCCTGTTTGTTCCCACCCTCTACAAATATTGTAGTGTTAGCAAGAAAATATCTAAGAGCCTTATGCGCAACGTCACACGCATTGCTAAGGCTCTGCACACTCATTCCCGACTCACCATCATCTTGCCGGGTGTAGTAGATAATTGTGCCAATCTTACCTTTGCGAACTTGATATTGTTCTTTATAACGTAAAAAGGTAACACCGCTGTAAGTAATAACGTCAGGTATATTATTCATTGCTCAAAATATCGTTAATAGTTTATTTTATAAATAAAAAAATCGGTATCATGTAAGTAGTAGTCCAAAAATATTTTAACATTTTTGGTACTGGTATCTTATTGATTTTTAGTGAAACAAAATGTTAAAAGACTTGTGGGTATGTACTTACACCTTTAAAATTATTTGTGTATAACTTATACATTATAGCACATTTTATTTTGGAAGCAGGTGTTTATCCAAAGTCCAATGATGGGCTATCATGACGTTTTATTCATTTACAAGAAAATATTGTGACGATAGATTGGCATAATTATCCGTTTAATGGAGGTAAACAAATTATCGCCATCCTAAAATCCTGTATTGTAAATAATCAAAGCTAATTTAACATATTATATATTATGTTTTTATGATCCAGCAATATGAATTGCTGACAAGGATGGCGTTATGCTGATTCAAAAATGGTTAGCGAAGATTATTTAAAATTTTTGTTGTATATTTAACAAGTGCATTAAATATATTTACCTGCATACGTTGATTGATAGTTACAGGATCTTTGATAAACTCTAAGCGAGCTGTAAAATAGGATAAATCCGCCTCTAATCCAGACAGAGTAGGTTTGTTCCAATTTTCAGTTTTTGGTGGATGCTTATCAGTTTCATGCTGAGGCTGAGGACGGGGTGGCGGTGTGCTATCCTGTACAAGTTGTTGTGATTCACCCATTTAAGCGATTTCTCTTTCTAGATTTTAATTGTTGTGCTTGAATTTCGATAATAACATTATGAAATTGTAATTCAATAGACATTATACCGATTTTCATAATTAACTGAATTTAATAGAGAAAATAGAAATTATATC
>LFCU01000065.1 GCA_001044195.1 Candidatus Achromatium palustre | reverse complement strand
CTTGTTTACAATTTATAGATTGGTTATATTCCAAATATTCCTTATCAATACTGGTGCGAATATCCTATTCCAAATTAAAAAAGTGTAAACTACTTTTGGAAGGTAATAAAGGATGCCTATTTTTTGCTGAAACTTCCGTTTTTGCAAATTAGTTAAGTTAATATTTATTACCTATAATGTCCTATTATGGGTAACTTTGTCCAACTTTTTAAATAGCAGTTAAAAGCTCTTACCAACCTCCTGATGCTCCACCACCACCAAATGAGCCACCGCCGCCAGAGAATGTATCTTGGCCTCTGGTTCTACTTCTTGGATAATATGATCCTATATCTCGGCCTGATGAGTACTGCATACGTCCTGCGGTTAAAAAAATCATGCCAAATAGAAATATGCCAAACAGTGCTCCAATTAATAGGGAAGATGCCAGAAATCCTACTATAGTTCCACCAGTTATTCCCAAAAATGCAGCAGGTGCAAACGCATTATGGCTTGGTACAAATGGCGAAAGTATAAAGGATGCAAAAAAGGAGAGATACAATAGTGGCATTAGCAGAATTTCCAGACTGTCCGTAACAACAGGTTTTTTTAGATCTTCTGGTATATCTTTATTAAGAACGGCTAGGATGGCATCGATCCCTGATTGGATACCGCCTGCAAAGTCACCTTTTTTAAATGCTGGGGTGATGCGGTTCCAAATAATACTAGCGCATAGTGCATCCGTAAGCAATCCTTCAAGTCCATAACCTACATCAATACGTACTTTGCGCTCATTAGGGGCGATAAGTAGAATTACTCCATTGTTTTTAGACTTTTGTCCAATTCCCCAATGACGACCTAGCTCGACTCCATACTCTTCTATAGATCTATCTTCTAAAGATTTTACAGTAACAACAATTACTTGATTAGTAGTCTTAGCTTCGTGTTGTTTTAGTTTTGCAACTAGATTAGCTTCTATTTGAGGTGGTAAGAGATTAGCTTGGTCTGTAATCCGAGAAGTTAGTGGTGCAAAATTATAAGCTGCAACATTTGTTATAGCCAATAGGTATAGGGATAAGGGCAAAATTATAATGCGCTGCAACCAGTAATGTATGTTTACAATAGACATTATTCTTTTATCTCAATTATGGCATCCTTCATGTTCTAATTTATGCTTGAAGTATCTTTCCCACGCTCTGCGTGGGAATGCAGTTGGTGACGCTCTGCGTCACAAAAAATTAAATTTTTACGTAACTTCTTAATAATGTATAAGGGTATTGAGGAAGTTATATGTGGTAATGCCTCGGCACCAGACTAAAGGATGTTGCTTAATCAAAGTTAACCTTGGGTGCTCCTGATTTGACCTCAGGGGAAACATCAAAATTTTCTTTGGGGGTTGCATCTGGATACATAATATTTTTCCAAAAACGTCCTGGGATAATCTTAAGTTCCGTATTGTAGCGTTTTACCCAATAGATATAATCCCGTCTTGCTACCGCGATCCTATTTTCTGTTCCTTCTAATTGCGATTGTAATGCTAAAAAATTTTGATTGGCTTGAAGGGTAGGATATTTTTCAACAGTAACCAGTAATCTAGATATTGCTGATCCTAATTGTTTTTGAGCTTCCGAAAATTTCTTCATAGCGGCAGGATCATTTATCATATCAGATGAGATGTTAAAATTATTTACTTTAGATCTGGCTTCAGTAACGGCAGTGAGTACTTCTTTTTCATGTTTTGCATAGCCTTTAACGGTTGCAACCAAATTGGGTACGAGATCGGCTCGTCTTTGATATAGGTTCAGTACTTGGCTCCAAGCTGCGTCAGCTTCCATCTCGTATATGGGGATATTGTTAATCCCACAGCCAGATATTACTAATATAAGTGATAATAATAAGCTTTGTTTGATATTCATAATGGACATTATATTAGACATTATCCGAAAATCGTCATTCCTGCGAAAGCAGGAATCTATACATTAACAATAGCCTTATGTGTTAATCTGGTAGAGGGTTTCGGATAATGTCTATTGATTAAAAAAGAGTAATATTGGGTTGCAAAAAGACTCAGCCCAACCTACACCAAAACTTGGGCTAAAGTATCATGATATAAATTTATATCTTCAGAGGTACGTAATTCCGTAGCACAAATTAAAAGAGTATCTTTAAGTTCAGGATACTCAGATTGTAAACTATATCCCCCAAGAATGTCATGTTTTGCAAGAGCATTTAAACATTCTGGCACTGCAATAGGTAGCTTTAATACTTGCTCATGAAATACAGGCCGCTGAAACAGAGAAGTAACACCTGGGATAGTGCATAATTTTTCGGTCAATGCCCGAATATTAGCATGACAAGCAGCAGCCATGCGTTCTAAACCAGTAGCTCCCATTAAAGCCATATAAATAGTCGCAGCAGTTACCATTAAACCCTGATTAGTACATATATTAGAAGTAGCTTTGGAACGGCGAATATGCTGTTCACGTGCTTGCAAAGTCAAAGTATATCCGGTCTTACCATCCCTATCTAAAGTTGCCCCTACAATCCGACCTGGCATTTGGCGTACATGCTTTAATGAAGTACACATAAATCCAAAGTAAGGACCACCTGAGGA
>LFCU01000064.1 GCA_001044195.1 Candidatus Achromatium palustre | reverse complement strand
TGATAATTTGGGAACATAAAAAATGCGGAAATATTTTTATAAAATGAACACCCTATGTCCTACCCCACTTGTGCAAGATGAATATGGAACTGGCGATCTACATCTTCTGCGAATTGTAACGGTTCCCAACCAGAACGAGTTAGCATAGTTTGCATATCATCAAGGCTTGGTTTGATTGAATTAGCAAGCACATAGCGTTCATCTGCCAAAATTTTGATAGTCGTAGCATCATAAGTAAAACCATTATAGATCTTGAAAGATTGACTTGCAGTAGCAGTGAATGTATGTTCCACTGCACTGGTTTGCTCATTCCAGCATGGTTCATATATAAAGGCGTAAGGATCAAAATTTTGAGCTTGTAGATCGCGTTTGAGTTTGAACAAAATACTTAAAAAACAACCTTTAGCAGTGTCTGAAGCATACAAATCCAGCATTGATTGGACATTATCCTTTTTTCGATCCATTAACAGCACTAAGTAACGAGCTTTTTCCTCTTTAGCTCCTTGACGTAACAAAGTTAAGTGTTTTATCACATAAGCGTTGTCTATAAAATTTGTAGTAGGTTTGGAAGGTAGATTTCCTAAAGTAGAGCCTGGATACCAAACCAATGCATTAGCAGTTGTAGCAGCAGGAAGTGCTTCAGCATGAAAATTGCTGACCAAATTGGTTACTTTTATATTGGGAAATTGGTTATTAATTACATGACAGGCTTCCTTAGTAAAATCAGGCTCTATATCTACGGGAATATATACATCTGGTTGCAAAATTTTCAGAGCTGGTACGGTATTTTGTTGCACTGACCATTCTGGGCCTGGACCTAAGTCAAAGAAGCTTGTTTCTTGAGGAATAGTTGCTTGTATGGTTTCTGCAAAGGCTGCTAATAATGGAGGCTGTTTTTGCGGAATTAATGAAGTTGGTAACCTAACATATCTAGCATAATGAACACCGCCTTTAACATGATCGTCAGGGAATTGTGGCATATCATAAATATAGCCACTTAAGGTACCATTTATTCTTTTATTGGGATCTTCGGCAAAGGCATTGCAGACTGCATCAAAATCCATACATAGCGATTTTCCTAGTTTATAAGGCTTAAAATCTTCAGGTTTTGCAAATCGGAAATTATTCATAGTAATTTTTTTTAACAAAATAGTCCTTTCGGGGGGACTGGTTACACTAATCGTTCCCACGCAGAGTGTGGGAACGATAAAAAAATCGGTATAATGTCTGATGAATTAGACTGAATCAGTCCCGGTGCGATTAGTCATAGCGTAATCGCACCTACTGTGCTACATTGATACCGCACCCATTAATCAACTGCTATGAATTTGCTTAAATTTGGGTTGAATGCCACGTTTGGTAAGCTCATCCCGAATTTTTTTATGTACATCATTCAATACACCAAAACGTTTGGCGTATGGAATAAGATAATATACCCAATATTCAGCAGCCCATTCATTAAAACCAACATACATAACCCATGGCGCAGTAGTTACTGTTTCATTACTATTAACCACTTCTGTAAACAGGGCTTCCATTTCAGCAGGATCTTCCTTACCAGATAAAAAGACTGAAAACCCGCCCCAAACTTCGCCTTTGTTTGTTTCGGTGCCTGTATAATTAGTAGTTATCGATTCTGCAGCTGTGTGATTAGGGATTATAACTAAATTTCCCATAGTATCGCGGATACTGGTAGAACGCCAACTTATATTTTCTATTTTGCCACGTATGCCATTGAGTTTAACATTGTCACCAATTTGGAATGGGCGTTCTAGGTTAATAGCAAGTCCTGAGAAAATATTAGATATATTCATCTGGACTGCCAGACCAATAACCATGGCTAGGACACCAGAGGTAGCTAAAAGACCTGTTAGTGTTTGGCCAAATACAAAGGCCACAATCATGAATAAGGCTACTGTATAGATAATGAAGGACACCATGCCGCGTACTAGATGTGGAATTTGGCGTTGGGCCTGTTTTTCTATACGTCGCCAAATAAAGATTTCAATACCTTCAACTAATAGAATGGCAATGGCTAGAATAATAATGAATTTGCCAATAGCCCATAGGGCAGCCTTACGCTGGATTCTGGACCTATCAACTCGAATACCGCCTATATCACCTATCTCTAGATGTTTTATATCTTTAGGTGTTAATGCCCCTTCTACGGCTTGAATTTCTTGAATAGTGGCAGCGGGGAATCCTAGGTAGCCATACAATTGGCGCTGGATACTTTTTTGTTGGGCCTTGATATTGCCATTTTCGCCTTGATACACAGATAGTTCACTTTGGATTCCAAAACGAGAGTGCCGTGCTTTAAATAAATCTACCCATTTTTGGGCTGCGGCCAGTTTAATTTCAGTTGCAAATAAAGCGTTGATAGCGTTATCTAATAGTTGCTGCCGCTTTGTTGACTCGAAGGGTACAGGGATCGCTATACTCCTACCAGTCTCTTGTTCCCAATTGCGTTGTATCTCAGCAGCTTTATCTGGCAATAACTGCATCCGTAGACGAGTTTCCTGGAGGGATTTTTCCTGTTTGATAGTTGTAGTCCAATCTTGCATAGCTTTTAATAGCTCTTCAACTATAGCATTTTCGTTTTCAGCTAGTTGGGATACACGGTCTACAGTCTTTTTTTGCTGTTTTAGATTATCAAGTTTTCTTTCTAATTGGATCACAGCCGCATAATAATCGCGTATGATATCGGTTAGAGCATCGCCACGTTCTGAGGCAAACAAACCTAACAAATGTTCCAACCAGCTATTATTTTCTTCTAAACGTCTAATAGAACTGTGTTTTAGATTCTTCTTTTCAGTGTCTGACCATTTTTCAAAGGGTCGAGTGTATTTGGTACGTAATTTATTACGATCTTCTAAAATACGTAGGCGCGAATTTACTAAACCAAGTAAATTATTAAGTTGTTTAGTAGTAGTATCTTCGCCAGATTGTTTGCTATCTAAGGTCGTTAGCTGTTCTTCAACCCAGGTTTTGCGCCGTAAAATCTTAGAAAGTTCTTTTTGTAGAGGGTCTAATAAGATTTTATTAAGATTTTGTTTGAGATCTGCTGGTACCTTATCTAAGGTAATTTGTTGACGAGCTAGGCGTTTTTGTAGTTCTATTGCCCCTTCACGGGATTGTCGCGCTGCGGTAATGGCCTCATGTAGAGTTTCAGCCATTTTGGTTAAATGGGTTTTTTCTTTAGTTAACGTACTGTGTAAGGTTATCCTTCTTTGATGCCCTTCATTAATAAACTCTATACGACTGGACAATAGCTGCTGATAAGCTTGGAGTTCTTCGTTTAAACCGTTTAATGGTTTTTTGGGGGTATCAGCCCATTTTTGCAAACTAATAGTTGGGTCGTTAAGTGATTCTGTATTTTTAGAATCTTTAGAATCTTTAGAATCTTTAGTTGATTCTGGTAGGGTAAGACCTGCAACACCATAGAAACGAGTTTGGATTTCCCGTAATTTATTATGTTGTTCGCGTTCAGCGATACTAAACAGAGGACCTTTTAGAGATTGCCAAGCAAAATCAGCGTTGCGTACAGTAATCTCTAGTTCACTGGCATCTTTACGCATTTTTGTGAGCTTTTGTTTAAGCTCGGCTAAAGTTTTAACTGATTTTTGGACTTTTTCTAATAACGCTGTGGTATCAAGCTTTTGGAAGATAACCTCTTGTTGTTCTCGGGTTTTAATATGTGCCAATGCCTTTTTAGCTGCCGCTTCTTTAGTTTGAAAGTTAGCTAAATCAGTTTGGGCTTTGGTAAGACGTTCCGTTAAAGCCTTTAGAGAACCTTTTGCTTTGGCAATAATAGTTAGGGCTTTAGTAGCAGATTGGTTGATATTTTGGGCATTCTGTTCCAATGTAGCACTATCAGATGCCTTGGGTAATTTAGTAGCATCTAATTTTTGGTCTTGAACTCTTTGTTTTAGGATTGCAAGTAATACTTGCATTTGGCTAAATTGGTCACGCAATGTAGTACTTTTGACTTCAAATATAGTTTGTTGTTGAGTTAATTTATTGATAATACTAATAATATTTTTAAGTCTTGAGGTTTCGGCGACATGATAATCTTTACGTGTGGTCACGGCGGTCGCATATACCTCTGCTTTTTCTGGGTTATAGACAATTGTTTCCTGACCTATTTCTTCAATAGCTGGAGGCTGTGCTTTAGCTTGAGCATCTTGAAGTTTGATCAATTTAGTATTGAGTTGTTCAAATTGGCTAAATATAAAGAAGAACTCTCCAGTTCCCCATTCATTTTCTGATCTTATTCTTTGATACATAGCCAGAAGTTGCCAATCTGACTTGTGCTCCATGTTTTGTTTAAAAGATTCTAATTGCTGAGTTTTTGTAATCCGTTGCGATAAGTCATTAACTCGCAGTTTAGTATCGATAACTGCTTGTTTTATCTGTTGAGCAGATTTAGTGAGTGTAGTTAATTGCGTTCGCATAGATTTTTGACGCTGTTTCCAGGTAGCAATAGAGCGTTCATATTCACGCTTCCGATTTCTTATAAAGGTTTCTTTAGATAGAAATCTAGGTCTACTTCTTTTGGATAGAGAATTATCAGCAATACGTAGCTCAATTTCCATTTTATAAGCATGAAGCTGTTGAATATTGTTAATCCAGCTTTCTAAAATGGAGATAATTTTTTCGGCTCTTTCAATCTGAGCATTTACTTCAGTGCGTTCGGTTTTTAATAAATCTGGTAATGCTTTTAGGATGCTTAAACGTTGTTTAGCTATTTTTAGTTGCTTTTCCAATTCAGCTAAGTTAGCACTGGCCGTCACAGGAGTGAAAGCTGTTAGTGTTGACATTTTGCTACGCTTTTTGGTCATAGCCTGTAATTTTTGGGACTTATGTTTCCAAGAGCGTTCATAAGTCTTTCTATTAGCTTCATTAGTATTAAAAAGCGTTGTGGCTTTTTTGATCAGCGTAGCATTATCAAGATCTGATAATTCGGTAGCTTCTACTGCATAGCTATAATTTAGTAAATTTGCTAAGAGCAGTAGAGGCATTACAAAAATTTTCAACAAGTACATATAATCCTCTAGGTTGTTGTCATGATTATTTCTGGTAGGGTGCGTACTGCGTACCCTACTACTTAATGGTATATAACCATTATTAAAAAGTCAAATATTTTTTTGGAATCGTTCCCAAGCTCTGCGTCTTAAAAAATGAAAGATACCTAATATACATTATTCGAAACCCTAATTATCGCCTTATGCTTATTGAGCTGAACGAAGGTTTCGAATAATGTCTAAATAGTTAAGGAACCAAAATTATCATTGTATAGTCTACATTTAAAAAATTGCAATTTTCAATAAAGCGCAATAAATTCCAAACTATTTTATAATCAACTATTTTGTAATCAAAAATCAATATGTCTAATGTAGCCTACAATAAAAAAAACTCGCAACGCTGGCAAAGACTCATCACTATAGCAATATTTATATATGTTACCTGGCTTTTGTTACTAATATTAGATAATGCATTGCCACCACCTTTAGGAACTAAACTAGACTATTCTACAGAGATTTTAGATGCTACTGCTACTAAACATTTACGCATCTATACCACTAAAGATGGCTTTTGGAGATTGCCTGTAGATATTAAACAACTAGACACCAGATTTATTAAACTGCTATTGGCCTATGAAGATCAACGATTCTATTCCCATTTTGGTATAGATATTTTGGCTATCTTTAGAGCCATAGGACAGGTTCTCACATCAGGCCGTATCGTTTCAGGAAGCTCTACTATCACGATGCAAACCATACGCCTATTGCATCCAAGACCGCGCACTATACTATCTAAACTAATAGAAATGTTGCAAGCCTTACAACTAGAACAAAGGCTTAATAAAACCCAAATTCTTAGACTATATTTAACCCTTGCGCCTTATGGTGGAAATATTCAAGGTATAACAGCGGCTAGCTTATTTTATTTTGGTAAGAAGCCCTCTTTCTTAACCTTAGATGAGATTGCTCTATTGATAGCTTTACCACAATCTCCTGAAGCTCGTCGCCCGGATCGCCATCCACAACGATCATTAAAGGCCAGAAATGAAGTATTACAACGTTTTGTTACCGAAGGTCTGCTGCAACGACAAAATATTAAATATGCAGCTACCTTGCCTATACCCAAACAGCGTCTTGCAACTCCTAGATTAGCACCCCATTTTACAGATCGATTACGTAGTCTGTATCCTAATACGCAACAACTGCGTACCACTATAGATGCACAATTACAAAAAAATATTGCAGATCTATTAGCACGGCATCAAAATGCGGTAACTTCTGGTATTACACTGGCTAGTTTGGTAATAGAAAATAGTACTGGTAAGGTGCGAGCTTATTTTGGGTCTGGGAGCTATTTTGCTACCAATTTTCCAGGACAAATAGATATGGTCCGCGCCGTGCGTTCGCCTGGTTCCACTCTAAAACCCTTTATCTATGGTATGGCTTTTGATGCTGGTATTGCGCATCCTGAAACCTTGATCTTTGATCGCCCTGGAGCTGTTAAGGGCTATGATCCTGGAAATTTTGATCAAACATATCAAGGGGAGATACGAATTCGTGATGCTTTAAATACATCGCGCAATATTCCAGCTATTAAAGTATTGAATCGGATTGGTGCTGCTACTTTTGTAGAACGTCTCAAATCAGTAGGCATAAAACTATATCTGCCTAAAAACATTCTAAAACCTGGCCTGCCAATTGCTTTAGGCGGTGTTGGGATGCGTTTAGAAGATTTGGTACGTTTATATGCCGGATTAGCAACTGCTGGAGTTATTGTACCAAAATTGCAATTTTTGGAGCATCAAGAGCAAGCTGTATTGCCATTCGCAAACGCCAACTTATTATCAGCTACTGCTGCATGGTATTTGACTGATATTCTTTCTGAATTACAACCACCTGCTGGTTTTATATTGCAATATCGGCAACTTGCGTTTAAAACTGGTACTTCTTATGGGTTACGTGATGCTTGGGCTATAGGATTTGATGCTAAACATACCGTTGGCGTATGGCTAGGTTGCCCGAATAATAGCTATACAACGAACCTTTCAGGATTAAATTCTGCAACTCCGATTTTATTGAGAATTTTTGAGCAGCTACCTAATGTTGGATTAATGACCATATTAAATCCTTCACCACAAAATGTACGAAAAGTAGCAAATACCGAGTTACCAGTTACATTACAGCATTTTGAACGCCCCATTCTACCATATTTCAGTAAACAAATTCCTAAGGGGCCTAGAATTGTATTTCCTCCAGATAAAGCTATGGTAGAATTGGCTAGAAATACAAACCGTTTGATTCATTTAGAAGTAGAAGGCGGTACATTACCATTTAATCTATTAGTCAATGGCTATCCAATATCTCAAGTGCATAATAGAAAGGCTATAAATTGGCAACCGCAACAAAATGGCCCTGTACAATTAACTATCCTAGATGCCAAAGGCCGATCAGCTCGCACAAATTTTGCAGTGCGTATGATAACACCTTGAATATACTGCTAATATAACAGGTTATTACAGATTTATGGACTTTGAAATGTGCGATTACGCTATAGTTAATCGCACCGACAGATCTAATCCAAATTTAAGATTACGACCTATGTGCATTCAGGATTTAGATACTATAATTGCCATAGAACGTTTAGCATATCAGTATCCTTGGTCTTTGGCTAATTTCAAAGATTGCATCCTAGTAAATTATACCTGTCAGGTATGGCAATTAGAACAAACTATCCTTGGTTATGGCATCATGTCTGTAGGTGCTAGTGAGTGTCAAATTTTAAATCTATGCATCCATCCAGATTGGCAAGGCCAAGGTCTCGGTTCAAAAATGCTTAGTCATTTACTTGAAATTGGGAGTAATCAGCAAGCTGATACTGCTTTTTTAGAGGTACGTGCTGATAACAATCAGGCTTTAAATATGTATCAAAAGTTAGGTTTTAACGAAATTGGGATACGACCTAATTATTATCAGAATCCCAAGGGACGCATGGATGCCCTAGTATTAGCTAAGGCTCTGTGATTTTCTAATTAGTGAATATAGATTATACCAATTATATCGTTTCCACGCTCTGCGTGGGAACGAACACAATGTGACAAAGTAGAATTAAGAAATACAATAAAATGGCTAAAACTAGACTTATGATACAATAGCAAAACATTTATGATCAAAGAAATTACTAAAGACACCATTATACACTTCAAAAATACACTTGAAGAACATCCCATATATAAAAACATTCAAACTATTGAAGATTTACGATGTTTTATGGAACATCATGTTTATTCTGTATGGGATTTTATGTCGCTGCTTAAATATTTACAAGGCATTGTTGCACCAACTGAATATCCATGGATGCCAGTAGGAGATGCTAGTGTTAGAAGATTCATTAATGAATTAGTATTAGAAGAAGAAACTGATGCAACAGAGCAATCAGGTGAATTTTCTAGCCATTTTGAATTATATCAACGAGCAATGCAGGAAATTGGAGCCAATATTAAACCATCGTCCAATTTTGTACAAGTAGCAAAAAATCAGAGTATAGATGCTGCACTAGAATTGCCAGATATACCATATCCCTCAAAGATATTCACAACTCAAACATTCCAATTTATATCTAGTAATCAACCACATAAAGTTGCTTCAGCATTAGCTTTAGGAAGGGAACACATTATTCCATTAATGTTTCGTGCTATTTTACAAAAAATAGGGCTATCTCAGCAAAAAGCCCCAACATTCCATTTTTATCTTCGTAGACATATTCATGTTGATGAAAATTTTCATGCACCTTTATCTTTACGATTACTCAATGGATTATGTGATGGAAATGAATTAAAGATTAAAGAAGCAATTGATGTCGCAAAAATTTCTGTAGCAGCTAGAATTAATTTTTGGGATGGGGTATTAACAACTATAAATTCGCTTAACAAACAAGGCTTGTAGTACGTAGGATGGGTAGAGATGTGGCCAAAACCCACATTATGAAAAAGCTTAATGTTATGTATTGATGGGTTTCGCTTAGGCTCTGCCCATCCTACGTGCTAAAACTGCATCACCAGTAGGAGCTTTTAACAGTATTTAATTGATGGCATAAACCCGTAACCCCATCAATGGCACCATGATGAGTTATCGTAGCTAAGAAAGAATTAACATTATCAGCACTCAAAATTCACTCCCCCAAAAAACAAAAAACCAGTCCTAAGACTGGTTCAGTGTACACAACTTAATTAAGAAATTACTCAGAGTAATAAAGGGGATCATGATCATGTTTCTCGATAAACTCATGCCGGACAGTCTGTTCCAAAGCCTGTTCCAGAGAAATTGGTGGTACAAATCCTGTTTTATCAATATTAGTGTTGTATACGGAGTTAGCACAAAATTTTTTGACTCGAATGGAGCTAATAGTAAAGCGTTTGCCAGTAACTGTCGCAACCAAATCAAATCCTTTACCAATAGTATATCCAACTGCAAAGGGCAGTCTAAATCTAATCTTTTCTGAACGACCAAGAATACGATTAACCATACCCACCAAACTATTCATCGTAAAATCCGGTTTATCGATAAAATTATAGACATGCACTCCTGGCTTAAAATTTAAGCTATACTCAATAAAGGCTGCAATATTCTCCACATAAGCCATGGATTTACGATTTTCACCATGCCCTATCATAATAAATTTGCCTGAAGCAATCTGCCGCAATAAATTATAAACATTACCACGATTTTGTTCACCAAATATCACAGTAGGACGAATGATCACTAAAGTCCGTTCATCAGGTGCTTCTGCTTGCCAAGTTTTAAATACTTGCTCCGCCTCATACTTAGTCCAACCATAATCATTAAACGGTGCTATCTTTCCAGACTCATCAGTGCCAATAGGAGCAAAGCCATACACAGCAACCGTACTAGTAAAAACAATTATTTTAACACCCTTTTCCCGAGCTACCGTGCAAATATTCTTAGCACCACCAACATTCACCTCATCATACAGACTAAGCGGCCTAACATCATCCCGATGTTCAGCAGCTAAATTGATGATAACTGAGTCATTAGTCAAATACTGACGCAATTGTTCGACAGACCGGACATCGGCTAAATGCGTTTGAGCAGGAAATGTATAACTAGGAGCTTTGTCAAGAATGGAAAAAGAAGTATTGGTATACTGAAGGCGTTTACAAAGGCGAGTACCTATAAAACCACTACCACCGATGGCGTTGATAACCATAATCTTTGTATTGTCCTAAATCTTTAGTAAAAACTATGCACTTTAAGTGCAAGACTTTAAGTATTTTTTAATTAAATTAGGCATTCTTCATTTGCCAGTTTACACTTGGCCTACCAGAAAAAATTGTTAACTACTTTTAGGTTCTAATAAAGGATGCCGCATTTTGGTATAAAATTTTGGGGCATTATCACTCTTAAGTTAAAAGATTGTCAAAAACTACCACAATTCCATTTATTTAACTTATCAATTCCTCATCAATCATCTCTTTTATAATATTTTCTAAAGATTTTATATTTCTCCATCCAATTTTATTTTTCATTTTTGATGTATCACCACAAAGTGGTATCTTTTCGCTTGCTCTGAAAAATTTAGGATCAACTTTTACATAATCATTATAGTCCATCTCTAGATAGCCGAAAGTATATTCCAAAAACTCTCTTACGCTATGAAGTTTTCCAGTTGCGATAATATAATCATCTGCTTTATCAGATTGAAGGATTTGCCACATTGCTTTAACATAATCAGGTGCATACCCCCAGTCCCTTTTAGCATCTAGATTTCCTAGGTAAAGTTCTTTTTGTAACCCTTTTTTTATCTTTACTGCACTAGATATTATCTTCTTAGTTACAAACTGACTTCCTCTTCTAGGGCTTTCATGATTGTACATTATCCCTGTGCATGCGAATATTCTCTCTTTTTCTCTGTAATTTTTTAATAGATAGTGACTTGAGACTTTAGATATACCATAGATACTTTTTGGATTAAAAGGAGTGCATTCAGTTTGAGGTGATTCGCTAGGCTCTCCAAACATCTCGCTACTACCTGCAAAATAAAACTTACACTCTTTTTTCACTTCTCTAATTGTAGAAAGTAGATAGTGAGTTGAATTAAAGTTATTATTCATAGTTTGAAACTCATCATTAAAAGAGTAGTTTACAAAACTAGATGCTGAAAGATGATAGCATTCATCAGGTAAAACTTTAGAAAATATTTTATATATCGTTAGATGATCGTTTAAACTACCCTCATGCAGTACCAACTTGTCTTGAATCTTTTTAATATTTTTTAGTCTATCATTATCTTCAAAAGACTCTCTTCTAATTATGCCATGTACTTCACACCCTTTATCTAACAGTAGCTCTGCTAAATAGCTTCCATCTTGTCCCGTTATCCCTGTAATAATTGCTCTTTTCATCTTAAATCTTTGATTTATAAATTTTTAAATATTGCTGTTTTATAGTTTCCCATGAGTGATTATTTGCAATAAAGTCTTTTGCATTTTCCCCTATATCTTTTCTCATATTCTCATCATTTAGAATTTTTATACATTTACTTGAAAAATCTTTTAGAGTGTTGGCTATAAGTATATTTTTGTTGTCTTCTGCAGAAATATCTCCACGACCTAGTTCTGTTGCTACTACGGGAAGCCCAACAGACATAGACTCTAGAACTTTAATCTGCATACCAGAACCTGATTGCATAGGAGCTATTGCAATGGTTGCCCTACATAGCTCATCTACCATAGATTTAACATATCCTTTGATAAAAATATTCTTACCATCGTGGTATTTTTTGATTTTTTCTGGCGGATTTTTCCCAACTACTACAAGTTGCGTATTAGGTAAAAATTTTTTAATATCATCAAAACAGTTTTCTACGAACCATATTACAGCGTTTTGATTTGGAAAATATCCCATATTCCCACTAAATATGATTTTATTCACTTCCTTTTGAGATGAACATTGATGCATTTCTATACCTATAGTTACAACTTCAATATTTGGGTTATCAATATAATTTTTGTCAATATTTGATACTACTATGGAATGATTAAATTTATTTACTATACTTCTTTCATAATTTTTAACTAGTATACTTTCATATTTGAAAATTAGTTTTTTAATGCCAGATTCATTTTCAACTCTTCTACTCATATTTAATGCCATACTGTCAATTAAACTCAAAATTTTAAAGTTTTCAATATTTTGCACATAGTGAGCCATTCGAAGCATATGTACATGTATGACATCAAATCTTTTTGTACCCAATAACTCATTAAGCTTTGTTTGAAATAATTTGCTTCTATAATACGCCACTTGCAATGGCTCAAATCTAAAAGGAGAGATGAGCATATTAAAATATGTTTCAAGTTTATTTCTTTTTATTGTAATAATTTCTTTACAATATATGTTTAATTTATCTAAGTTTGACAATTCATCATCTTCATCATACATTGTTATCAAAGCTATTTTATACTCACTTGACATAAGTTTAATATTATTAAACAATACTAACTGATCACCTTTGTGTGGTGGATAAGGAAATCTAGCCGATATAAATAATAGTTCTTTTTTATTTGAATTCATTAAAAATATTCTCCAATTTTCGTGTACTTTTAATTGCATTAAAAGTGGTTAAAATATATTCCCTCGCTTCTTCATGGTTTATATCTTTTCTTGGGGTTTCAAAATACTTCACAAGAAATTCTTTGTCATATGGATCAAAATAACTAACATACTCTTTGCCAATTTCTCTAAAAATAGCTATGTCACTTACCAATACATGTGGATTATGATATAGTCCTTCAATAAGAGGTATGCCAAACCCTTCTATCAAAGATGGAAATATAAAAATTTCAGCATTTTTGATAAGTGATTTTTTTTCTTCTTCAGATATAAAAGGTGTAAAAACTATATTTTCATCTAGACCATTATATTTACTATGAGTTGCACCACTTATGATAAGCTTAATATTCTTATTCTTCTCTTGAAAAAAATTAAATGCTTCTATAAGAAAATCTAAGTTTTTATGTGGAGCAATTCCTGCTATAGAGTAAAAATACTTATCCGATGATTTAATATTTAGTTTTTTAAAAATAGAGCCATCCTCATTGAAACTAAATTGTTGAGCAACATATAAAACTTGAGTTTCATCAATTTTCTCATTAAGTTGAAATTTATCATAAATTTCATGGATAACAGTATATGAAATACTCGTAACTTTATCAAGTTTTTTAGTTCCTAATAATATATTAATAGTTCTATAGTATTTACCTATTTTTTGATATAAACTTTGTGGTTTAATTTCATTTTTTAAAAAAATCAGATCACAAATTGTCGCAATATATTTGATTTTACTACTCATTATTAATGGGAAAGTATTAGATGGAAACCAGCAAATATCAGGCTTAAATTTATTTATTAAATATGGAGCTACCAATTGCTCGAATATAGGTAACGGTGCATTTATTTGTCTGTATATATGATGAGTACTTTTAATCAAATCATCCATTTGTTTATCTATATCATTACCAGAAATAAAAATATATTGATGATGATTATTTTTTATTAACTCTCGTATTATTTGCTTTGCAAATACACCCATACCTCTGTGGTTTTTGCTGATTACACTAATGTTGATTAGTACTTTCATTTTTTTGCAATGATTTCAATATGTGTAGAATATCGTTTTGGAAACAATTTAATTGTAAGATTTTTTAATATACCTTTCACTTGATTATTATACATATAATAGGGAGGATACATGTTCAATCGACCACTGGAAACAATTTCTAAATTCAGATCTTCTAAAACTTGTGATAGCTCTTTATAATCATAATAATCATAATATCTAGTGTGTCCAGGGTATTCTTCAATTTCACTTTTTATAGAATCATAGATGTTTTTGCCTAACATTAATTTAAGTATGTATCCAGAATAAAAAATATTGTTTGTCGTTAGATACAAAATTCCATCTTTTTTTAAATAATTCAGAATGTTCTTTAAGAAACTGTAATGTTGCCTTATATGTTCAATTACTTCCTGTACCAGTAATATGTCTGCTTTATTAAGCAGACTCTCATTTATTTTTCTTTTTTCAAAATCCATTTCAATAAACTCACCACCAGAATTTTTAAATTTTTTTGAAAAGCCAGAAGAATCTTTCCCTATCCCAATTACTTTATTGTTTTCACCAAAAAAATACAAGCCAGCACCAGGAAAAGGTCCAATTTCAATAATCGTTTTATTATTTGGATAATTTAATTGTTCTAAAGCTCTATTAAAACGATGCTCGGCAATTTGATAATATTGATACTTATTACTGAACAAAACATCATTATGTTGCTCGTAAAAAAGTTCTCTAATTACATTTTCTTTAAAATTCACTTTTTACTCCTCGATTGTTTAAGCTAATTGATGAATGCCTCTGGAAATACTATATTTTTTTGTTTACTTTTTACTAACTACCGACAAAAACTTTAAAGTATAAAATATAAACATTGGCAATAAAACAAATGGTAAACTTCTTATTGTATTTAATGTATCAGCTAAAAAGCTAAAACAAGACATAAATAATCCCAAATAAGTAATTGTAACTAAAACACTAGTATTGAAATTAAAAATAACTCTTTTTATAAAATATCTTGCTAATACAAATACTAAAAACATATTGATAAATGCAAAGATAACATATTCAATAGAACCAAAAACGAATATATATTCAAAAAATAATGTTGGATTTACACCATTAGGTATTTCCGTTTCTCCATAAAATTGTTCCATCATATATGGTCCAATTGATTTATCTATACCAGTCCCAAATATAAATTTAGTAAATGGGTTTAGTATATACAATATAGGTCCACCTATTCCTACTAAATGCTCAGAATAGCCATGAGCATATTGTAAACCATCCATAACGATTATTTGTCCTAAATAGCCTGTAGAAGATGAATAAACTAATTGAAATAAAACATTAAAAATTTGTAAATAATCTATTTCGAATCCAGCAGTACGAGAAAATTGAATAACAATAAAATACGCACTGAAAATCAATCCAATAAAAATTTTAAATATAGGAAGGTTCGGTTTTTTATGAGAAAAAAGATAATAAAGAAATATTAATTTATTAAATGCGCCAATAATTGCTGATTTTTTACCTCCAATTACAGCTATAATAAAGTAAAATAGTCCATAAATATACTTTGTTTTTTGCTTTATACTATATACCATTGCGACTAATAACAAAGTTGAAAATATACCTAGAACACCATACATAAACCATGTTTTAGTTTTTTTTACCTGACCAAGAAGCACTATCGCATCTGAACCTCTATCCATAAATATTGGTAAGCTATTGTAATTTAATAATAAAAACACTCCTATACCCAATAGAGCTATTTTTGAAAAAAATTTAGCATCTTTGTTTTTTTGATATTGATAAATATCTGAATATCTTAAAAAACGGTATCTTTTTACCATTTTTATTATATAAAACATTAACAA
The DNA here is from genome assembly GCA_001044195.1 of Candidatus Achromatium palustre. Classification (GTDB taxonomy): domain Bacteria; phylum Pseudomonadota; class Gammaproteobacteria; order Chromatiales; family Chromatiaceae; genus Achromatium; species Achromatium palustre. The sequence goes on along the minus strand of LFCU01000064.1, from coordinate 24,885 downwards.
TAAAGTTAAAACACCCTGTAGCAACAAAAATATTAAATGATATAAAACTACATCAAATGACTTGGTATTAACATCGTTAAAAAATAAAAATTCTAAACACCAAATTGTTGGGAAAAAAACTCTAAAGAGTAAAAAAATACCAAATGGTCCAAGCAGTAAATATATCATTTTAATAAACTTAAAAAATAGTAATATGATGGTCTTAAAATAAATAGTAACCATTTTTTTGAATACCATGAGCCACCATATTTAAAATATATTGAAAGAAGTTCTTTTATAGATTGAAAAGCATTTTTACCGCTAGTACTTTTTCCACCTTTAGAAAAATTACACAAAGGAACACTGATATAAAAAATATCAAATTCTTTAATATATCGCTGCATAAGCTCAAAATCAGAATGAATCTTATAATCCAAAGAGTAGAGTGCAAGTTGTTTTAAGGCATCAAGATGAAATAAACATCCTTGATGATGAGGAATAGGGATGGGTTGATCTAAATTTGGATAAATTGTTTTGAGTTTATTTATAACTACAGGTAAAACAACAAGTGTTTTTTTGGTAATTTTATTTAATTCTACAAATATTTTATTTAATGAATTTTGAATGATTTGATCATCTGTACCAGAAAAAAATATATATTTTCCAGTTGAAGCTAAAATACCTTTATTCATCGCTTCATAAAGCCCTCTATCTTTCTCACTAATCCAATAATCAACAGCCTCCTGATACTTCTTCATAATATCCAAAGTCCCATCCGTAGAACCCCCATCAATAATGATATACTCTACATTATCATAAGTTTGATTGATAACACTTAAGATAGTCTCCTCTAAATGCTTCGCACCATTAAAGACTACTGTAATCACAGTAATTAATGGCTTATCTGGCAGCGATTGCTTGAAATAAACTTGAGTTCGCAGTCCTCCCTCTCCTTGCCTTCCCTCTCCTTCAGGTAGAAACAGCACTGTTTCAAATTTGTCCTCTGGCTTTTTCTCAATTATTGGTACAATCTGCGTCACCAGTCGAGTAGTGCTATAGTTGGGATTAAGACAGAAGGTTGTTGCTGATTGATCTAGCATCATCGTATTGTTCAGTATTGCTATTTTTAGGTCGTGGACAAAAATTCATATCCTGTAATTATTCAAATGGGCAATTAATATCATGAATTGACTCTATACCTTTTGACCATGCTCTCCAAAACCACTAATCTTTGGATCGCTACTGACATTAATAATACCCATTAACATAGAAAACACTTCTTCAGTATCTTCTGGAATAGTATGGCTATGAATATTTTTGATAATATGTTTATTTTTGCGGTCTAAAATACCAAATTTCCAAAGATCACCTAACGTAACAGCCCCATAGAGAAATTCTATCTTATCATTTTCTTCATATTTGTCCAGGGCAATTAATTCGGCAGCTAACTGATTAAATCCGTTATCTACATCCTTTTTTTGGGCCTCTATAATAATTAACTCTTGATTTGCAATTAAAAAATAATCTAACAAGCCACTTAACTTATCATTAACATCAAGTAAATATTCAATATGAATAGTAACGTCAGTTATTCTAGCAATTTCAAGCAATAAGGGAGCTATCAAAAATTCTCTTTTAGCTGTTTCGGAATTTAAACTAATTTTAGGGAAAACAGTATAGAAATTCTTTTGAAGATTTTTAATGAAATTATTATCATAATCAGTATATTTTGGTAAATCCAATACCTCTAAAGCAAAAGAATAACCAAACTCGCCTACAATTTCTTTTGTAGGTGAATTCATATCAAAATAATCGCTAAAAGTATATTTTTTATCTTCCTTTTGTTGTAATGCTAATTGAATACCTTCTATGACATCCTCTTGATTATTTGAATATTCATGTGTCAGTTTGTTTCTGGTATTTCTAAAATCAATCCATTGGTCTGTATCATTCACTATTTCTAATTTTTCTAACTTATCTAATACATCAATTAAGGACATATTGTCCTTATATTCTCCTATAGATTTTAATACAATTCTGAATAGTTTATCTTGTAGTTTGATAAATCTAAAAATAAAGGCATCAATGGTTTTTATTTTTTCTTTATCTTGATAAATGCTTAAATCAATGGAATGTTTTATGATTTCGTCATAATTGTCTTTCGCACGGTTAAAATACAAATAAGCGGTGTCCAATGTTTCTTTTAGCACAACCTAACACCTTCTTTTTTAGCAGTATGAAAAATAGCACAATCCTTTTTTTGTGGCGTTTTGATTAACAAATCTATTTTGCGTTGGGTTACATATTTATACATGTCTCTTAAAAAAGACAATTGTATATTCATATCAACAGATTTTGACGTTTCCAAAAAAAGATCAATATCACCCCCCTTTTTATTATCATCAACCCGACTACCAAAAAGGTATAAATGACAGTCATTACCAAAGTATTTTTTCGCATAGTTGATGATTTGTGATTTATGTTTTAAACGCATTGTTTTTTTTACGATTTTATTGTCTATCACACCAAAGATTGATAAAGTTCTGATAGTCCCACCCTACCCATTGGATATAGCATCGGAACCTAATATATAGGTTGTAATACTAAACTAGAATTTAATTCTATAAATTTAGGCACTACCAAAATAATTAAAGTAAAGACAATAGATAGTCACCATAAGTATTTTTACTAAATTGTTGTGCGTTTTTGATAATTTGGTTCTTGGTTAACCAACCCTGATTTAGGGCAATTTCTTCCAAGCAGGCAATTTTATAACCTTGTCGGGTTTCGATAGTTTCTACAAAATGCGCAGCATTTAGCAAACTTTCATACGTGCCTGTATCTAACCAAGCAAATCCTCTTCCTAATTGCTGTACATGTAGGTCACCTTTTTCTAGATAAACCTGATTAACACTAGTAATTTCTAATTCACCTCGATGTGAAGGTTTGATGGATTTAGCAATTTCGATAACATCATTATCGTAAAAGTAAAGTCCAGTCACAGCAAATTGACTCTTAGGTTTAGAGGGTTTTTCTTCTATTGAAACTGCTTTACCTGTTTCATCAAACGCAACTACTCCGAATCGATGTGGGTCTTTAACGCTATAACCAAAAATTGTTGCACCATAGGATTTGGCAACTGCTTGTAATAACATTGGCCGAAACCCTTGGCCATAAAAAATGTTATCACCAAGAATGAGACATACATGATTATCGCCAATGAAAGTTTTTCCAATGATAAAAGCTTGAGCCAGTCCATCAGGACTGGGCTGGACAGCATAATTCAAATTTACACCAAAATCGCTACCATCACCCAGCAATCGTTGAAATGCAACTTGGTCTTCTGGTGTAGTGATGATGAGAATATCTTGGATACCTGCCAACATGAGTACTGACAGGGGGTAATAGATCATCGGTTTATTATACACCGGTAGCAATTGTTTAGACACGCCTTTTGTAATTGGATAAAGACGAGTTCCACTGCCACCGGCAAGAATGATGCCTTTCATAATAATTATCCTATACCAAGTCGTTGACGTTGGTAACTGCCATCTTGAACATGTTGGTACCAATTTTTGTTGTTTAAATACCAATTAACAGTTTTTCGGAGACCAGTATTAAAAGTGTCTTTTGGAATCCAATTAAGTTCATAGCGAATTTTATTAGCATCAATAGCATAGCGTTTATCATGGCCAGGACGATCAGTAACAAAGGTAATCAAATCTCTATAGGATTTAAGATTATTTGGTCGATTAGGGCAAAGCTCATCAAGAAGTGTGCATATAGTATGTACGACCTCGATATTAGTTTTTTCGTTGTGGCCACCAATATTATAGGTTTCTCCAACTTTACCTTTTGTCACTACTTTGTATAAAGCTTGAGAATGGTCTTCTACATACAGCCAATCACGAACCTGTTGTCCATTACCATATACAGGCAAAGGTTTACCATCTAGGGCATTTAGAATCATCAAAGGAATTAATTTTTCAGGAAATTGATAAGGGCCGTAATTGTTAGAGCAATTGGTAATCAGTATCGGAAAACCATAGGTTCGGTGCCAAGCACGCACTAGATGATCAGAACTAGCTTTTGAGGCTGAATATGGAGAACTTGGGTTATAGGATGTTTCTTCAGTGAAGAATCCCCTATCACCTAAGCTACCATAAACTTCATCGGTGGAAATATGGTGAAAACGAAAGTTTATTTTCTTTTCAGCAGCAATGTAAGACCAATACTTTCTTGCACATTCTAACATTACCGAGGTTCCAACAATATTCGTTTGAATAAATTGAGCAGGGCCGTCAATTGAACGATCAACATGCGATTCAGCCGCAAGATGCATTACCACAGTAGGTTGAAAATCTGTAAAAATCTTAGACACTAATCCACTGTCACAAATATCGCCCTGCATAAAATGATATCTTGGATTATCTGATACATTAATTAAAGATTCTAAATTACCAGCATAAGTGAGCTTATCTAGGTTAAACACCTCATGCTCTGTTTGGTTGATTAGGTATCGGATTACTGCAGAACCGATAAAGCCCGCTCCCCCCGTAATTAAAAATTTACCTGGCAGAACATTCATAGCTGTAAATTGACATGTTTATCGTTTACAAACCTTTATATTGTAAAAATGTTGAAAATAAAGGTAGTGTCCTAAATTGATTTGTGATTTGTGTTTTAAACGCATTTTAAGTAAAATTATCAAGCATGATTAGAGATTTTTTATTAACAAACTTTCATTCCCATTAAGTATTTTTTTATCAAATGATATAATCTTTTTATTTTGTACTTATTTATAGCCCTTATTTGCTCCTCAGCATCAATTTTAAATTCTCCTAATTTTTGTAATTTTAACCAATGTTCTGTTTGTTTCATTTGGCTTATATAATCAACATAAAACCAATTTAAATATTTTTTAGGCATTACCTTATAAGCATGCATACCATGATAAATAAAACACGGTGTAAGAATTTTAATGCCATGAAAATGGTAAAAAATTAAGGAATGACCATCAACTTTAAGCTTATTATTTTTGTCAATTTCAAATTTATATTGTGACCAATTCCAAGGAGCTAACCCTGCTCCCTTATGTTGTAAAACTACTAAATTTTTATATAGACTTGGCCATTCATCAAGGTATTTTTGATCAGCAAATTTATCACCTTCGATTCGATCATAACACCAATCTAAACATTGTTCATGCCATTTTGTTAAACAAGCGATACCTTCTTCATCTCTACGAAATGATTGATATTCCACATTAAATTTACCATGAACGGCGAAATGTTCTAAATCTTTAGGAAAACGATGTTCCACAATTAGAATGGATTTGTTGCCCAACTCTTCATAAATTGGTTCTGGACTTTGATAAAAAAACAAATCTGCATCTAAGTAAGTAATTATTTCAATTTCTTTTTTAGTTTCAAGTAAAAATAGAGGTAATGCTGGACTTAGAGTAAAATAATATTCTACTTGACTTCGATTTATTTTTGCTTGTTTTAATCTAATATCCCAAGTTTCAATTTCTTCTAATTTGATCGCTTTTATGTTCTCTTGTTGAAGTTTTGATACAGTCGCATAAGTATTTTTATCCAAACACAACACATAAAACATAAAGTTCGGTGTATGTTGGGCCAGTGAACGATAAAGCGTTAAGCCTCGTAGAAGATAATTTTGGTCAAATAAAGTGCAAAAATGATACATTTAATGAAGTACTTTTAAAATTGTATGGGCAACTTGTTCTGCTTGTTTAATGCTTAATTCTGGATACATTGGCAAACTTAATATTTGAGTAGCTGCTTGTTCAGTATTAGGTAATGGCAATGGAGATAGGTCATTATCAGAAAAAGCCGCTTGTTGATGAATAGGTACTGGATAATGAATCAATGTGGCAATTCCTTGTTCTTTTAAACTAGAGTGCAAAGCATCGCGTTCTTTAACTTGTATCACGTATTGGTGGTATACTGATTCATTGGTTTTCGTTATTTTTGGTAAGATAATATCCCGATTTTTGCTTAATATATTGGTATATGTTTCTGCAATTTTACGACGTGATTTGTTTTCCGCTTCAAGATGCGGTAGTTTTACCCGCAAAATAGCCGCTTGTAATTCATCTAAGCGGCTATTTATGCCACCTGCAATATCACTAATATAACGTTCACGCCAACCATATTCTCGTAACCATCCTAATTTTTCAGCTAATTTTTCATTATTAGTGGTAACTATTCCCCCGTCACCTAATGCACCTAAATTTTTTGTTGGATAAAAACTAAAACAAGCTATATCTCCCAAAGTGCCTACTTTTTGATTATTTAGTGTTGCTCCGTGTGCTTGGGCGCAGTCTTCGATCACAAATAAGTCATGTTGATGGGCGATCGCTAAAATCTCTGGCATATTAGCCGCTTGTCCATAAATATGTACGGGTATAACCGCTTTAATTTTTTTAGATTCCCAAGTTGTCAATAAGGATTTAAGTTGTTGGGGAGCCATTGTGAATGTATCAGGATCAATATCTACAAACAAAGGTTTTGCTCCTGTTCGTACAATTGCAGCGGCTGTTGCTACGGCAGTATGGGAAACAGTTATTACAAAATCACCTTCACCAATACCACAAGCACGTAAAGCTAATTCTAAAGCATCAGTGCCACTTGCCACTCCAATTGCATGAGTGACCTCCATGTTTTTGGCAAATTCTTGTTCAAATAATGAAACTTCATTGCCAAGAATATACCAGCCACTTCCTAATACTTGTTTAACAGCAGCATCAATTTCTGTTTTATGAGCGAGATAATTAGCTTTAGGATTGGATTGAAGGATCATAAATTTTGTTGCCTAATTCTAATATGTGATTCCTTAACTACAATTAAGCAACCTACAAATAATTCTTGTTCTAGTTGTAATAATTCATCACACACTTTAATAACATTATGGAATTGAAGATTTTTTAATCTAAGATAAACAATATCATAACATTTTTTAGCTTGATGAATAACCAATGTAGCAAAATCAGAATCATGGGTTAGAACAAATCGTTTGTCTAAATAGGCTTGCTCTAAAAGATATTTATCTTCTTTCCCTTGCCATCCATTTTCTTTTACATCAACAACATCAAGCCCTTGCTTTCTTAAAAATAAAACAACTCTTGGTGAAATATTTTCATCGGCTAAAATTCGTAACTGGTTAAATCTCATGCCGCTTTTTCTATATCAATATATATTTCATTTTTAAGCGCATCCGCTGCATATATTAAACAAGCCTGTATATCTTCTTTAGATAAATGTGGATAATCTAAAATTATTTCATCTTCGGTAACATGAGACGCTAATAATTGCAAAATAAATTCAACAGAGATTCTTGTTCCTTTTATAATTGGTTTTCCACCTAAAATATTTGGGTTAGCTGTAATTCGTAACATAATTATTTCCTCACTAAAAATATTTTCCCATATATTCTCTATAATAAGCCATTGTTTTTTCCAAGCCATCATGCAAAGATATTTTGGGTTTCCAACCAAGCATATTATTTATCAACTGATAATCTGAATAATAATCACCAATATCAATTTTTTTACGTTCTTCTGGAAATTCTTTAATAATAAATTGCCCAATTTTTGCAACATCTATCAATATCTCTGCTAATTGTTGCAAGCTGACAACTTCATCACTACCTAAATTAAAGATTTTACCATCTGCATTTTCATTGGTAGAAACAATTAAAAAGGCATCAACAACATCTTCAACATAATTAAAATCGCGCAATTGTTCACCACCCCAAACTTCAAAGGGTTTATTTTGTAATAATTGCCGAATCCAAATGCCAACAAAAGTTTGACGCGCATCTTTAATTCGCATTCCAATTCCATAAGTGTTGGTTAGTCGTAAAACACAGGCACGAATACCATATACATTGTTATATAGGATATGGTAATTTTCACCTGCAACTTTGTTGATACCATTAACATCAACAGGGCATATTGGATGTTTTTCATCAACGGGTAAATAGTCAGGTTTACCATAGATTTGACGGGTACTGGCAAAAACTATTTTTACTTTTGGGTTATATAAACGAAAAGCTTCTAATATTGATAGTTGTGCTTTACTATTAATTTCTAAATCTGTAAAAGGATTTTGCATGGAATCCATGTGGCTGGTTTGTCCAGCAAGATTGAAAAGAATATCTATATCTTTAACTAGATACCTCATACTATGTGGATCGCGTACATCAGAAATATTGACTTTTACTTTATCTTGAATATCAGCAATATTTTGTAAATTGCCACCATATTCTGGAATAAGAGAATCTATTAATGTGATTTTTGCACCCAAAGATACTAATCTTCTGGCTAAAGCAGAACCAATAAAACCTATGCCACCAGTGATGAGTATATTTTTATTTTTAAAATTCCTTTCTTCATACATAATTAAGTCTTTTTTCTTGCTAGCACGATATTATCAAGATATAAGTCTTCATTATCTGGTAAAACCTTCGCTAAAATAATTCCTATCATATTAAAAGGTGCCATCAATAAAACAGTTATGATTAGATTAATATAAGAATTATTAGTGTGTAAGATTTTAAATAGATAGGCATTAATCAATTGAAAAATAACACTAACATCGGTTGATGTTTTAATATGTGAAATAATTTCAAAACCTTGCTTTTGTAGTAAATGTTTTAATCCAAATGAAGAATATCTGGCATAATCTATAGGTTGCTCGTATTCATCCCAAACAAAAGGAACAGTAAGCAATAACAGCCCTTCAGGTTTTAAAATACGATTAATTTCTGCTAGAAATTCATCACGCTATCAAATTCTTGATTTTTAAATGGAAAAAATTTGCCATCATAAAAATAATCGGCTTGTTTATTATTTATATTTTCACTGCTATCAATTTCTAATCCAATATATTCTGAGACTTTTTTGTATCACAAATGTGCTCATAAGGTTTTTGCCCACAACCAACACCTAATACTTTGCCTTGTAATTTTGGGACTAAGCGGCTCATTGCTTTATATAAACCTTTACGGGCAAAATAAAAGGGATTTACAAATACCCTCCCATTTTAGGGTTAAACATTTGTTGTCTAAAATATTTTTTTATGCGGTACATTTTTTAAGAAAAAACCTTTATAACATGCTTTAATTCCATTATTTTCTATACAACCATCTAATGCATCAAATTCACATAATAGTAAATATTTTTTTTCTAAAACAAGACGTAACTGCTGTTCATTAAAAATCCATGATGAATAGCTAGCTGAATAAATATCTGGTGGCACAATTTGTACAGTTAATATTTCTTTTGTTATTGTGCAAGGTGTGCGATCAATAAGAAGATAGTCTATGTCATATTGCGTCAATTTTTCCAGTAATTCATAAGGTTTTTCTAAATATTGAAGCACACTGGATAACAAAACCACATTAGGCTTTTGTTCTGTTAAACACTCATCAATAGTTTCATAGAATTTTAAGGTTTCATCAGCAAATAATTCTTTTCCACAATTCACAAAGTGGGACTGTTCTACAATATTCCATTGTAAACTCTCTAAATCGGATAAAAAATTTTTACATTGGTAATATGAACTACCTAAAGAACCACCAAAATCTAATACATTTAATTTTCCTTGATTAGCAACAGCAACTCGAAGCAAGGCAGCTAATACAGGAAATGAATATTCTATTTTGTCAAAAAAAACAGAATCGCGTTCATAAGCAGCTTCACCATTTTTTACTTTGAGACTGGCATTTTTTACTTTTTCTAAAATGAGTTCAGTGTCATAACCTGTTGCATTTTTTTGAGCTTCATTCCATGAGTTGTATTTGCCTTTGAAATTAATTCCCCCACCTTTTACAAAATTTTTAATTATTCTTAGGATTAGGGGTGGAGTTATATCTTTTATTATCGGATTTACACGATATGGTATGGATTTTAATTTATTTTTAATCTTGATAAAAAGTGAATGTTTTAATGTTAAGTGAAATTTCTCAAATTCAGTACGAGCATTATTATTTTCTTTGATAGCTATTTTTTTTATAAGTATGGGATATAATGCTATGTTAGCTGCAAAACTATCCGTTGCTCCACAATGCGTTCCACTAGAATCATTACCTATATTATGAACAAGACTTTTCCCTGGATATAAGGTTAATTTATTTTTCAAAAATGCTGAAGCATACCAACGTACTGCCCATGAATTATTTTTACCAGCTATTTGCTGTTCAAGCATTTTGCTATAAGCATAAGTACCATTAAAATCAAATTGTTGTTTAAGTTTTTTTTCTTGCAATTCTTTTAATAATTTTTTGCCATCAGATTCAAATAATTGCCAACCTCGTTGCCAAGTTGCCCATCCCCAACAATCAGCACCACGAAGAAAAAACGTTTCGGGTAATTCATTTTTAATAGGATAGACATAGCCATGAATGCTAATAACATCTTTTTCATATTCATAATATTCCAAGGCTTCATTCATGAACTTTAAAAAATACGGACTAGTAACTAAATCATCTTCTAAAACAATCACCTTACCATATTCATTAATAATCTTAGTTACCCCATCAATAATAGAATTTGCCAACCCCCAATTTTTTTCTCGTTCGATAATGGTGACTTTTTTGAAACCATCTATTGTTTTTAAATATTCCCTAACTTCTGTTACTTTTTCTTTAGCCACCTGATTTTTTGGCGCATCAGAATAGATGAACAGTTGGCTTTCTTTTGCTAGATGATTTTCCTGTAAGGATTTTACTGTTTGGCGCGTGTGGTTAGGGCGGTTGTAGGTGAATAACACTATGGGAGCTAATTTTTTCATAAATTAAACTCATTACAAAAATCAGATGCAGAAATTAATCTTATACTTTTTGAGGTGAAGTTTTCATCATTTGACACAATCAAGTCACATTGAGTTTTTTTAGCTAAAAGATATTGTACGGTATCTTCTAAATCGTGATAGTCTGAATCTTGCAACATTAAATGACAGGTTTGGTTAATATCACTATTTGAAAATTCAATAACATGACAAAAATTATTAATTTTTGTACTTCTTCCAATGCCTTAATTTTATTTTGTTTTGATACTATATAGTAAATAGTAGTAATTAAGTCGCAACTTGTGTATAAGTCTAAATTTTGTTTTAAACAAAATTCAATACATTTGGTACTGACTTCATGAAAAATTCTATTTTTATCAGCATAGTCAAGCAGAATATTTGCATCTAAAAAAATGTTTTTATACATTTCTATTTGCCTTAATCTCCTGAATAGAAGCATCTCCGATTAACCCGGTCGATAATCCCACACCACTATAAAAGCGATCAAGCATTTTTTGTTTTTTCAGCTTTTTGTAACGCTCTTCTATCATTTCTTGTATTAAAGAACTCATTGATTTATTTTCTATAACTGACAATTTATCTAAATGATGTGCCACTGTATGTTCAAATTCAAATTTTCTTTGCAGTGTCATTTTATATATTCCTGTCTAACATTTTTTCGCTTTAGCCGCCCGATTTTTTGGCGCATCAGAATAGATGAATAGTTGGCTTTCTTTTGCTAAGGTGTTTTTTTGTAAAGCTTCTACAGTTTGGCGTTTGTGATAGAAGCGGTTGTAGGTAATAAGAAGACTATGGGAGCTAAATTTTTCATTTTTTTATGGCAATTATATTCTGATATGCAAATATTTCACAATCTATTGGATTATAGACTTTTATTGGAAGCATACCATTTGGTAACAACCTATAAAAATGATAATTAGATAAAAAATCAAAATAATCCTTAAAAAATACTCTACTTATTACATTCATTTCATTAAACTCAAAGTGTATTGCTCCCACTTTATCTTCTGCAATCATATCCTTTAAACCTAGCAATACTTTCATTTCATTGCCTTCAGTATCAATTTTTAGTAAATCAATATAATCAATATTATGCTCTTTTACAAAATCGGATAATGTGATTATTTTCACTTGATGTTTAATTACTCTACCATGATGTATATCTTCTATCACTGCTTTATATAATGAGGCATGACTTGAACCATCATTGTCTGCATAATCATATAAATTCATTTCTCCATTTGAATCTCCTACACCGACATTAAAACAATAAAAATTATCAGCGTTTATATTTCTTAATAATTTTTCATAGTTCAATGGATGTGGTTCGAACGCAAAAACATTTGAATTAGATAATATACTTAAAACTTCTTTTGAGTAATTTCCAATATTTGCACCAACATCAAAAACAACAATGCGTTTGTCGCTTTTCTCTAACCCTAATACATTCTCTTTAAGAAATAAAGCCTCACCACTTACATTATGAGACTCATAGTTTAATATACCTAATCCTCTTAACGACATGTAATACAATGCTTTGTTAAATTTATAGAATATTTTTCTAGCGAAAAGAAAACGGTAAAATTGTAATATTTTATTGAACATAATTTTTAGTAAATTTAGGAAATATAAAAGCTTTAGTTTGCATCCAAAATGTTTTTCTGGTTTTTATATATAGCAAATGAAAAAGATAGGCAGCAAACATTTGTGAAACCAAAGTAGCTATAGCTGCACCATAAATACCATAATATTTAATTAAAACAATATTTAAAAAAATGTTAATTATAACCCCAACAAAAGTTCTATAAAATGAGATAATTAGTAAGTTTTCACTTACAAGCCATTTTCCACTAGCTACCCCTAAAAAAACAAAAATTCCAGCCCAAATATGAATGCTTAATACATTAGCTGCATCCATAAATTCATTGCCATACAACAAGCTAATAATAAGCGGAGTTAAAAAAGTAGTTGGCAAAGCAATAGCAATAGCCACCCATACCATCAAATCATATAGTTTTTGCAATCGTTGATAATATAGTTCTTCACTTTGCTTTTTGGCACTAATAATTGCAGGAAAAAGAGAGGTTGATATTGCCATTGGTATAAAATACCAAGCCTCACTTAATCTAACAGCAGCAGCATATAAACCCACTTGTTCTGCGTTTAACATTTCTTTTATCATCACTTGGTCAATTTTCATATAAATTGATATAACCATTCCTGATAAAATTAATGGCCAACTATCCCTCAACAACTCTCTTGCAACCTGCCATCTCCACTGCCAAATCCAAATTTGGCCGCTATTATGCAAATAAACAATAGCTAATCCAACTGCCAACACTACTGCATCCAAACAATAAACCCAGGCAAACCAAATCAACGGTGTTTGAATAAAAATTAAAACTAATTTGGCAATAGAGGAAATAACAAGCTGAACTAACTGAGCATGAACGACATATTTAGATTTAACTTCCGCTTGATAATTAAAATCAATCACATTAAAGGCTTGAAAAATAGCAGCAAAGGCAATGATGGCAATTAGAGTATTGGTTTGTGTATCATTACCTGTTAAAGGAATAGCAGTCAGTATAACCAACCACATTAGGACAGCACCAATTATTTTCAATCCAAAAGCTGTACCTAATAACTCATTCCTACGCTCAGGTGATTTGACCAATTCACGCACCACAATACCATCTAAACCCAAAGTAGCCAAAGCAACGAATAAACTGACAAAACTATTGGCATAACTCAATAAACCAAAACGTTCAGGTCCTAAATAACGCGCAACATAAACCGAGACAAATAGTGCAACCACCATACGTAAAATACGTTCTGCCATCAGCCATGAAGTATTGGCAAAGTATTTTCTGAAACCTTGGTGGTTTTTTAGCTTTTCGACTGTGTTAACTATTGATTGCATTGATTATTACCGAAATACCAAAAGTAGCAGGTCTTTGTTTAATGCAAAATCAACGCAGGGATTGATGAGGCATCATTATTTCAAAGACTTTTTCGCCATATATGGATGCGCTGGATTGACAATCAATTTTTGCTGGCGTGGGTCTATTAGCACATCCATATCTTCCATTGGAATTGCGCCTAACAGTACTTCAGTATCACCAGGTAAAACAGCTGCATCGACTGTGGTACGTCGGTTTTCAAAGCGAATTTCAACAGGCCCAGCAATTTCAATTTCACGCAAAGAACCATCAGCAAGTTCAGCTTGCATTTTATCCAAAACAACCAAGCCTAACTGTAGTTTGATCTCTTCATTGATAGACAACATATAAGCACCGCTATCCACTAGTGCTGTTACTTTTATATGTTTAACTTGTTCTTTATTAAGATAACCTTTTCTGGATAAAGCTAAATCATCTACACTAATTAATTCAATCTCAGCATAAACTAACCCCATCTTCACTCCTTATTTCTCGGCATAAACTTAATCCATTTCTAAATCAGCATCAGATAACCATTAATTTAATTGATAAGTTTGATCAAGAGGATCAAAGATTTCTTCATTTGGCACGACTACAATAGACATTATAACGATTTTAACTAAAATCTCGATTTCATCATGAAAAATTAAAAATTTTATCTATTAAATTCAGTTGATTATAAAAATCGGTATAATGTCTAATAACATTGATAGATTAGTTCTACTTTGTCACATTAAAACTTAATTTATTAATTTCCAAAGAATTGATGCAAAATGTTGTTTTCAATAAAATAAAGGTCTTATTTGGTAATCTGACAAATTAGAATTAGGGTTGTGTCTTAAATTTTTGTAAAATTTCATGTTTTACCACAAGTAAATTTTTATAAATACTCTGTAAATCGTTTATGTTACTAGCGTTAAACGTTCGGCTTGAAGAATAATGATATTTATGTTCAGCTAGTCGATTTAACATTACAAAAATCCAATTCTCTCCAATAATAAATGCACCTTTCATTTCATTAAATTGATTTAGTTCTACAGCACTAATTAGTTCTGCAAGCAATTGTGGTTCTGGATCTGAATATCCAGCATTTTTTTTAAATTCCTGTATAAAAAAATAAGGATTTTTAGGGCTTTTCAAGCCTTTTGCAACTAAAAAATCTGCAATGCCTTTCAAAATAACGTCGTTGGTTTCATAAATTATGAATTCTTCATAAAAATCACGTACTTCATGTTCATAGGATTTAAAATTGATTCGATTCAAAATTGGTGATATAAAATGAATTTTTAAATCTTCTTCATTGTAATATCTTAGTAGATTTTTTTCTTGTTCTAACAGTGTTTTTAAAAAAATGATATCTTCATCTTTTAGGGTAATATCGTAATTAAACCAATCAGTAAATATTTGTTCTGTAAATACTATTTTAAGATAAAATAATTTTTCTAAATCTTGAATTTTAATTTTAGCGAAGTTATAAACTGGTTTTTGATGTTCACGAAAAGCTTGATTGATTTTTTCGACATCTTCTTTGGTCAATAAATTTATAAAGTCCTCAAAATTCATTTACTTTTTCCTTTTTGCATCTCCTTGTTTATTTTTAGCTTCTTCTTTAATGGCAGAAGCTGTCTTGCTTTCAACAGTTTCTATAGCCTTAACGATATTCTGATTGGTAGCAAGTTGTTCAGGAAGCTGGTGTTTCTAGGGCTTATACAATACGTGATATTAAATGCTTTGAAATAATCAAAGTGCTTTTATTTCACTTGAATCGCCATAGATTTCAATACCTAAATTTTCTGCTACCTTGTGTGCACGGGCATCGATCATCGGTGAAATCACGATCAGGCGATTGGCAGTGCGGTTATGTCTTTGCTCATAAAATCGGGCTTTGCGTTCGAAGATATACATTCCTGCTTTGTCTATCGAAGATTTTAGTTCGCAGATTAATAACAATCCATTCATGATAATAACATATAATTCTACCTTGTCGGATCGTCCAAAAACTGTACCTTGATCATCGTATTCATTGACGTTGAGTACCTGTACTCCAAAGCTTTTCTCTAAAATTCCGGCCAATGCATCTCGGAAAGCCTTTTCTGATTGTAGACCCCAACGTGATCCCAACGCACCGATGCTGCGATCATGTTTCTGTGCTTGCGCCATTATCTCTTCGTGTAGACGGCGTAGTTCCTCTTGATTTATTTCCCATTTTTTGTTTTGTTCATCCCATTTGCGGGACTGTTCTTCACGATCACGGTGCAGATCAGCCTGGAGTGCCTCCCATTTTTTAGATTGTTCCTCACGATCACGACGCAGATCTGCCTGAAGCTCCTTCCATTTTTGGGATTGTTCTTCACGGTCTTGACGTAGTTCCGATAGAATATCGTAAAATCTGTCCTGAGTTTCTTCTCGTCCAGCGTATTCTCGCCGGGTTAATTCCAAAATATAGGTGCGAAAGCTCTGATCTGTACGCAAAAATTCCGGTAATTCTTTTTTAATCGTTTCTTTCAAAGCTTCTATATTCATAAAAATCCTTCTTCCAATTTGATTTTACGTTCAAGCTTAGGATTTAGGATTTTTTAATTTGTGCATTTACCAATAACATATGAAAATTTAATGATAATTTTTGATTCATAGCAAGTAATCAAAAACGATTTTCAAATGCCCAAATCTATTAGGATGGATGATAAAAAAGCATCATATTATGGTTTCTTTTGCTATCCTATAGATTGAATAACTACTCAAATAACGATGAAAATTGTTTTTGATAAACGTCTACTAAACAGAAATTATCTTGTAATTCCAATACGTTATATGGAAATGCACAAGTTAAAAAATCCTTAATCCTTAACTTAAAATTGTTTCTAATTCATCTAACGAAAGTTCAGTAAGCTCTGCAATTAAAGTTAATTCAAAACCCTTTGCATACATTTTTATAGCCACTTCTTTTTTGCTTTCATTAATTAGTAATTCAGTGGCATATTCATCTTTCATGCGAGCATATTCTTGCGGTGTGGTTTGATCCTTCTGAATTAAATCAAAAATATCCTGAATTTCCTGTTTTTGATAAATTTTTTCATCAACGGATTCATCCAAACTGTCTTGAATTGCCAGTAACCATTCTCGATAAGGTTCTGGTGTTTCAGCGGTTACATATTTAGGACATAGATATAGCAATTTGTGGGGAATTTCTTTCAAGAACCGTCCATGTCGATCTTGCGGGTCAAAATTGATCTTAGCCATGTCAACTTTATGTCTATCCCCTGAAGTCAGCACCACAATAGTAAATACTTTTAATTGAGGACGATAATCTTTGGAGTTAACTACTTGTTCTAACAAAGCGGCACAGTGATAATGCAAAAAACGGTGATAGTGATCTGTATTGCGTACATGCTGTATGTCCACGATAGTGCGGTGTTTTTTATCCTCAGCAAATAAATCAAAACGACTATCCACATAACCAATTGCCGGAGAAAAAGCTTTTTCCGTTTCTACTTTATCTATATCTAGTTCTATATCAAGAAAATCTTTAACAAATGCTTTAAAAATATGCGGCTTAGAAAAGGCTTTCTTAAAGATGACTCCATAACGGAGTGAAGCCACTTGTTTCATTCTAATAGCCCAATTTAAAATTCTAAATTTCTAATTATTCATGATAACTCATGGTGTTGTAGCCATGATACTTGATCAATTCATCTCGTTTGGCTGCTTTAAGGTCTTCGCGCACCATCTCGGCTACAAGTTCATCAAAAGTTATTTTGGGTATCCAGCCTAATTTAGATTTTGCTTTGGTAGGATCACCGAGTAAGGTTTCTACTTCGGTGGGACGAAAATAACGTGGATCGACAGCAACAATCAATTTTTCGCCGTCTGAGGTTTGCCAATAACCCTTTTCATCGATTTCTTTACCATTCCAGCGGATTTTTATATCTAGTTCTTTAGCAGCAGCATTAACAAAATCGCGGACACTATATTGGATTCCTGTAGCAATAACAAAGTCTTCAGGTTGATCTTGTTGTAGCATCAGCCATTGCATTTCAACATAATCTTTGGCATGACCCCAGTCACGTTTAGCATCAAGGTTTCCAAGGTAAAGACAGTCTTGTAAACCAAGTTTTATACGGGCTAGAGCGCGAGTTATTTTACGAGTAACGAAAGTTTCTCCTCGTGTAGGTCCTTCATGGTTAAATAAGATACCATTACAGGCATATATACCGTAAGCCTCACGATAATTGACTGTAATCCAGTAGGCATAAAGTTTGGCTACTGCGTAGGGGCTACGTGGATAGAACGGGGTAGTTTCTTTTTGCGGGACTTCTTGGACTAGGCCATATAATTCGCTGGTACTGGCTTGATAGAATCGGGTTTTTGTTTCAAGACCAAGAATACGAATGGCTTCTAATATACGTAGAGCACCTAAAGCGTCAGAATTGGCTGTATATTCTGGTTCTTCAAAACTCACAGCAACATGGCTTTGTGCTGCTAGATTGTAAATTTCATTCGGTTGGGTTTGTTGGATGATGCGAATTAGGCTAGAACTATCAGTTAAATCACCATGATGGAGAAAGAAATGCACATCTTTTTCGTGGCGATCCTGATATAAATGATCAATACGATCAGTGTTGAATAGACTACTGCGGCGTTTGATGCCGTGGACAATATAGCCTTTGTTTAATAACAATTCGGCAAGATAGGCTCCATCTTGGCCGGTAATGCCAGTGATGAGTGCGATTTTTTGTTGTTTAGTAGTCATTTGGCAATGTATTTAAAAAATCTGTGTAAGCAAATTGTAAACCGGTCATGAGATCTACTTGAGGCTGCCATCCTAATGCTTTAATACGAGAACTATCCATAAGTTTGCGTGGGGTACCGTCTGGCTTACTAGAGTCAAAAGTGATCTTTCCGTTATAGCCGATAATTTTACTGATAGTTTCAGCAAGCTCCTTAATGGTGATATCGTACCCACATCCAACATTGATGTGACTAAGCATGGGTTGAGTGTGCTGGTTGTAGATCGCTTTATCAAGATTCATGACATGAATACAAGCAGCGGCCATATCATCCACATAGAGAAATTCGCGTTTGGGTTTGCCAGTACCCCAGATAGAGATAATGGAGCTATTGTTTACTTTGGCTTCATGGAAGCGTCGAATTAATGCTGGAATAACATGGGAATTTTCTGGATGATAGTTGTCGCCAGGACCGTAAAGATTGGTGGGCATAACACTTCTATAGTCAATTCCATGACTGGTACCATATTGACGATTATAGCTTTCACACAGTTTAATACCAGCGATTTTGGCAATAGCGTAGGGTTCGTTGGTAGGTTCCAACAAACCAGTCAGCAATGTATTTTCACGCATAGGTTGGGAAGCTAATCTAGGATAAATACAGCTAGATCCAAGAAATAACAATCTTTTTACCTTATTACAGAAAGCTGCATGAATAATGTTGGCTTGAATCATTAAATTTTGGTAGATAAATTCAGCAGGATAAGTGTCATTGGCATGAATACCACCAACCTTGGCTGCAGCCAGATAAACCTGGTTAGGTTGTTCAGATGCAAAAAAAGTATTAACTGCTGTTTGATTAGTAAGATCTAATTCAGTGCGACTACGAACAATAATGTTTGTCTGTCCCTGTTGGTGTAAAGTACGAATTATGGCAGAACCTACCATTCCGTTGTGACCTGCAACATATATTTTAGAAGATATCACTTATCGTCTCTTCCATAGTTATCTTTAAATCTTACTATATCGTCTTCACCTAGATAGCTTCCAGATTGGATTTCAATAATCTCTAGTGGAATAGTACCTGGATTGGTTAAGCGATGTATGCCACCAAGTGGTATATAGGTAGATTGGTTTTCGGTAAGCAAAATGGTTTTATCATCACAAATAATTTCAGCAGTACCCTTAACTACTACCCAGTGTTCAGCACGGTGGTAATGTTTTTGTAGGCTCAGACTAGCTTTGGGTTTAACTTGAATGCGTTTAACTTTAAACCGTTTTCCTTCATCAATACTATCGTACCACCCCCAAGGACGATGTACTTTACGGTGCAGAGTGTGTTCTTCTCTTTGCTGCTGATTCAGTGTATGGACGATATGTTTTACATCTTGGCTGTGTGTTTTATCAGCAACCAAAACTGCATCTGGAGTTTCAATGACAATTAAATCTTTAACTCCAACTAGGCTTACCAAGCGGCTGGTGGCCTGTACTAAAGTATTGTGGCTATTGTGAGTAAGCACATCGCCGTGATAAACGTTACCATTTTCATCTTTAAGGCTTACATTCCACACCGCATCCCAAGCACCTAAATCATTCCAACCAGCAGCGAGTGGTACCATCTTGATTGGAAAATTACTATATGGACATTTCTCCATTACTGCATAATCGATTGATTCGGCAGGAATTGAACTGAATTCGTTTTTACCTGGACGAATAAATTGACCATCTGTCTTGCTTTGTTCCCAAGCTGTGCGAGTAGCTTTTAAAATATCGGGACGAAATTGGCCGAGGGTTTGTATCCAAACAGAAGCTTTAAGCACAAACATGCCTGCATTCCAGTAATAGCCACCTTCGTCTAAATAGGTTTGGGCAGTTGCAACATTAGGTTTTTCTACAAAACGCTTGACAGTAATTACTTCGTTTTTATTTGGATCTACTTTAGCAGTTTGAATATAACCATAGCCCGTTTCTGGTCGATCTGGCGTAATACCCAAAATAACTATTGTTCCAGTTGCAGCTTCTGGAATAGCCTGTTGCATAGATATGGTAAAGGCAGTTGGATTAGCGATAGTCTGATCCGCAGGAGTAACAATCAAAATCGGATCATTTCCAGATTCAAGTGCAGCTAATGCAGCTAGGGTTAAGGCTGGTGCTGTGTTACGACCAACCGGTTCTAGCAAGGCAGACCCTAGTTCGATATTTATTTCGCGTAATTGTTCAAAGGCTAAAAAACGATGATCTTCACCAGTAACTATGGTAGGAGCTGTAACTTGGATGTTGGCATTGCTTAAATTTACTAAACGTTGGGTAGCTTGCTGAAAAAGACTTTGCGAAGCAGTTAAGCAGAGAAATTGTTTAGGAAATCCTGTGCGAGATAATGGCCATAAACGGGTACCAGAGCCACCGCATAATATGACGGGTGTAATGTTGAACATGTTTTTGCTATATTCCTTTAACTGATTAAATAGCGTTGTTTTAACAATTCGGCAATTGATAATCTTATTCCATCTATTATCTCTCAGTTCACTACCACATGCGCTTCATTCATCACTCAGCAAATCAAAAATTTCTTGTTTAACATTGAGTAAATTTTTATAAATACCTTGCAATTTTTCTAAATCAGTACTATCGTGGCTTTTGCTAATAAAGTATTGGTATTCATCATTCCCTACTTTTTCTAGGATAACAAAATACCAAAGGACACCAATGATAAAAGCCCCTTTAATTTGGGTATATTGCGCTAATTCAATTGCGGCAACTAATTCAGCAAGTAGTTGTGGCTGCGGATTTTTTGCAGTTGTTGATGGCTTAAATTCCTGAATGAAAAAATAAGGTATTTCTGAATAAAAATACCCTTTTGCCACCATAAAATCAACATTTCCAGTTAAAATAAAATTTTTATGTTTATATAGCAATGGTTCATCGTAAAAATCACAAATTTCTTTATCAAAATTGCTGAACTCCACTCGATTCAATATCGGAGAAATAAACTTGATTTTTAAAGTTTCTTCTTTGTAAGTTTCAATTGCAAACGCATGTTTATTAATCAAATTTTCTAAAAAAGTAACATCTGAATCGTTTAATGTGGTATTTGCACGATTAAACCATGTATCAAACTTACTATTATCCAACCTTAAGTTTATCTTAACAATTGAACGCAAATCCGCTAATGTTATTTGACTGAATGAATAACATGGAATTTTTATCGATTCTTGACTTGATTCTTTACTAATCATAGAGTAGTGCTACAAAGGTTAGTGGTAAAACTCTCTAACCACCAAGCGTCATATCTCAAAAACCAATAACCTTTAGGGCACTACCCTATTTTAGATTGTTCAGTTGATATCAATCTACTCATTCATTAATTCCAACAATTTGTTTTGATACATCAAAGCCATTTTTTCATCTTTTGCTTCAAATCTAGTTACCAATTTTGGTGTAGTATTACTTGCTCTAATTAATCCCCATCCGTTTTCAAATACAACTCTTACACCATCTACTGTAATAATATCTTTGATAATCGGAAAATCTTTGGGTGGACTTTTAAGCTTAGATTTTAGTTCATCTATAATTTGAAATTTTCTATCTTCGGTGGTATTGATATTTATTTCATCTGTTAAAAATAGTTTTGGTAGTTTTTCATATTCAGCATCATAATTAAATCCATTTGATACCAGCTCTAATGCTCTAAACGTTGAATAGATAGCATCATCATATCCATAATACCTATCATTAAAAAATATATGGCCAGACAGTTCAGCAGCAAAGCTAGCGTTTGTTTCTTTGATCTTTGCTTTTAGATTACTATGTCCTGTTTTATACATAATAGCTTTTCCATAAGTGTTTATGGTATCGTACATGCTTTGTGAGCATTTTACTTCACCAATAACGGTTGGATTATCTATGAATCTAGCAAAGAATATTGCTAATACATCACCTTTGAAGTTATATTTTGTAGATAATATCGCAATTCTATCGGCATCACCATCATAGGCAAATCCTAAATCATACTTTCCTGTTGCAAGCTCTTTTTTAAGATCTTCTAAAGTTTCAACTTCTGAAGGATCAGGATGGTGATTAGGAAATGTTCCATCTGGCTCTTCATACATGATTTTAAAGTTTAGATTCAAACCTTCTAAGATATCTCTTAAAACTGAACCAGCTACTCCATTTCCACAATCAAAGATAAATGATTTATTTTTTAGATTTAAATGAGAAAATTCTTTTATCAAATAATCAACATAAGCTTTTTTAGTATCAGTTAATATAGTTGTTTCATTGTCTTCAATTTGAAGATCAGAATTTAGTACTTTTTTACCTAAAGAGTAAATATCTTCGCCAAAGAATGGTTGTTTATCAAAAGTTATTTTAAATCCATTGTATGCAGGTGGATTATGAGAACCAGTTATCATAATAGAGGCTTTTACTTTTACATCACCTCTTGAAGTTTTATTTAAAATATAGTTTGATAGATAATTAACTGGAGTAGCAACCAATCCCATATCAAGAACTTCAATTCCTGCTTTATTAATACCAGAGCTTAACCATGCTTTTAATTGTGGAGAGTGAGTTCTTGCATCATATCCTAAAGATATATATTTTGCATCAGGAAATTTCTCTTTAACCTCAAGAGCAAAAAAGTAACCTATTTTTTTTACATTTGGTTCATTTAATTCTTTTGCAAAGATTCCTCTAATATCATACTCACGGAAGATACTCTTTGTCATAGTATTAATCTCTTAATCCCTTTTAAAATTATCATCTATTCTAACTATATCTATTCTAATTATCTAGTATAGTTTTTACTTCATGTGAGGATAACAATGTAATATTAGCAATCATGTCAATCGACATGCCTTGCTGGTGTGCTAACACCACTGTTTGATGTTGATTTTGGTGAATGTCTTTGCGTTAAACATTCTATCAAGTGCCGCAAACGGCTTTGCTGATTGCGGGGTCATCTACCAGGGCTTTGGGTAAGTATTTTTTATCTAACTGATGTGCTCGACTTAAAAAAAAGCTGTCCATCAATTAAGGGAATTGGTTAATTGTTGATTATTTTTGTTGAATTTGTTTAATTCTAGTAATGCAGTTCAAAGATGTCATGTAATTTATCATCTTCGTTGCCATCTACATTCAGTATCTTGTAACAATTATGAAATTCCTTTATTTGAAATAATTTGTTATTAGACACGCTACCGCCATGCCTATAAAATTTTTATAAGCACTTAAAGTTGTTATTCAGTACTTTACCAACAATAACTTCCCGATTTTATCTAACATAAAACAATGTATGTCTTGATCTAGTAACAGAAAGTTATTAGTAGCCAAATTCTCAGCCCTTATGGCCAAAGAGCTTCAGAGAGAATTTTGAGTAGGGTTTAAATATACTATAAGCTTTGTTAAAGAGTCAAGCAATTTTTTTTTTTGGATTTTTTAAACCTATTTCTTGATGTTAAAAAACATTGGTACTGATTCAGTCTAATGTCTTGACTTAAATATTTTATTATACTACACTTTTTAGATAAAGATTGCAATTTACTTACAATTTAACATACCTATTAAATCATTTAATATAATAGAAATTTTCTATGAATATAACACAAATAAAAGGGACTGGTTCAGTCCCCTAAAAGAAGGTTGTGGATAATTCTACTAAATAGGTTAAGACAATAATAGAAGTAGCCCCATTACGCTACAGCGTTATGTTTAAAAAAGCCTTTAGCGATATATAAATATCAAAACTTCGGTACCAGATGCCTTATGTTATTGAGAATTTACGATTAATCGATATTTAAATGAGCTATTTGACAATTTCTAGGATATTTTACAATAAATTGCATCCGAATTTCTATAACGGATTTAGCTGCTATATTTAAATCCCATTGCATAACACCTTGTTGCGATTGCCAATCTTTGAGCGTTGGTTCTGGGGTCATAGTAACATCCTTGATTTGGATAGTATCAGTGCTAGAAACTGGAATTGCATCCAGAATTTTTATTTGAATTTCTTGCTCTTTTAGATTTTCAATAACGATCCGAATTTCCACTTTACGCAAAGCGTTAGAACGATCTAGCATTCCTTTAAACATCCGTTTTGATACTTCATCCAGGTATTTTTCGCGTTTAATCTTGACATCCTGCACTGAACCTAGATTGATCAAGAGTTCTTGTCCAGCTTGTTTTTCATCTAAAATGGTATTGCCAACAAAACGTCCACCAATGTGAATATTCATGCGGCCAGGGAGCCATTCATTACTTAAATCCGCTTGGCAGACTAAATATACTAAAGGGTCCTGTTTTGGGATTGTATAGTAGAAGAAGCCGTATTTAGGGATTTTTGTGAACAATGGCAATAAAGTTTCATTGCCATTGGCTGGAATATCAATTAGGGTTGGAAGT
>LFCU01000063.1 GCA_001044195.1 Candidatus Achromatium palustre | reverse complement strand
AAAAATAATGTAATATAATTATGATGTTATGTTCAAACATCAGACTGAACCAGTCCCAAATTTATCAATGCTACAATAAAATCTAATGATAGTATATTAATCTTATAGAATAGATTATCTTGTTTTTTATGGTTATTGATTATGAAATGCTAATTTCAAAAATGACTTTTCAGAGAGGATTCAGCCAATAAATCGTGGCTTTTAAGCCACGTCAGATCTTGTTATGATCACTACCATCCATAACTGAATAAGGATTAGGATCATCTTGAAGATATTTGCTTATGCCACTTGCCAATTTGCCTTATTTTTGCTACTAAATCTTTGCCAATTTCATCAAGGTTGCTACTATTCGTGTTGCCCCGAGGTTTTTGCATTATGCTTACAACCCCCTCTTGTTGAAGCTTATATATATTATCATTATCCTTACCTCTTTCCACAGCAGCACTAAGCACAATGACGGGACGAGGATGCTTCAGCATTACCTGACGCGCTAATTCTAATCCATCCATCCCCGACATCTGCAGATCTGTGCAAATTACATGAGGATTAAGAATTGGGATTTTGCGCAAAGCTTCTTCTCCATCTCTCGCATTCCCCACAACCTGAATTCCAGAGTCTGGAGCTGATAGAATTCTGCTCAACATAACCAGGACTAATGGTGAATCATCCACCAATAGAACTTTAATGGGTTCATCGCTCATATTATATGCAAGCCTCTTGTAATAATGAACCTTACTCGACTATCCGATTTCTTTTGCTTGATTTTTACCATAAAATATAAAATCAATATATTCCAATGATTTACAGTATGGTACCGAAGCACCAGATGCTAGGTTCCTGAGAAGTTACAAATTTTTTAAGTCAAAAAAACTGGATAGTCGAGTTAAACTTAAGGTTCACCTATTTAAAATTAAGAAGGTGGCCACCACCTCTAAACTTATTTATTTTATGTATACCTACTATATTATAACATATTTGTTTTGGAGGTAGTTATTTGTTCAAAGTCCAATGGAAAATAATACTTATGATAACTGTGCATCAAATCAATGCAGTACGTGCTCAAATTAAGACTTGGCAACGTTTAGAGCAAACCATTGCCTTTGTCCCTACAATGGGCAATTTGCATAATGGCCATTTAGAATTAGTTAAACAAGCGCATCAATATGGTCAAAAAGTCGTAGCAAGCATCTTTGTCAATCCAATGCAATTTGGCCCTTCTGAAGATTTTTTAACCTATCCAAGCACTTTAGAAACAGATCAGCAAATTTTAGAGCAAGTTGGAACTGATCTCTTATTTGCTCCAAATGCTGATACAATTTACCCTTATGGTCAAATAGTACAAACAAGAGTAGAGGTTCCAGAATTATCTGATATTCTATGCGGTGCTAGTCGTCCCGGACATTTTGTCGGTGTAGCTACTGTAGTATGCAAGCTTCTTAATATAGTACAGCCAGATGTAGCCATTTTTGGAGAAAAGGACTTTCAACAATTATTAATTATTTCTCGAATGGTTGAAGATTTAAATTTGCCAGTGGAAATTGTAGGGATACCTACTGTTCGAGAAGCTGATGGATTAGCAATGAGTTCTCGTAATAGCTATTTGACAGCGGATGAACGCAATAAAGCCCCAAATTTGTATAAAATCTTACAAGTAGCAGCCCAAAATTTGGGGCAAGGAATATCTAAAGTGCAGATAGAAGAACAGGCTCGTTTAGCTCTGATAGCAGCAGGTTTTAAGCCAAATTATGTAAGTATTCGTCATGCTATGGATCTTACAGAGGCAGGCCCGGATGATGGGGATTTGATTATTTTAGCGGCTGCTTACTTGGGTAAGGCACGTCTCATTGATAACATTAGGGTATATGTAACTTCTCAATAACTTATGGTAACTTAACTTTACAGTCTAGTATCAAGCTCACTACCAAGCTGTGTCGTAAGCCATTGATATACGGTATAACTCGATGTTCAAAAGTTAGCATCTGTTAATATTCTAATATCATGTGTTGCAAGGGTTTTATAGGAGATACCATACAAAATGCCTTGCAGAATGAAAAGACCAAAAAATATATTTGTATTACTCGACTATCCAGTTTTTTGGCTTAAAAAAAATTGCGTATGGATTCCTGCTTTCGCAGGAATGACGGGTGGGTCATTCAACAGCAGATTTTTCATCAAGTCGTCATTCCTGCGAAAGCAAGAATCCAGTATTATAAATTTCAATTGTATTATATAAACATTTTCTAAATTTTGAACATCGAGGGCTGTCCGCTTGGACTAAAGGTGTGATAGCAAATGCAATTGAAACGATTTCTCGCTGAAGAGGTTCTTCGGTCATTCTCGTCAATAGTGCGTACACTTCGCAAATGGATAGCCGCCACGGAATCCTTTTGGGCAAACGTAGCGGAGATTCATTTCACTGTTTCGACGGGGTAGTGTTACAAGCTGACGAGAATGCTGCGCGAAACGTTTTAGCAAGACTTTGCGATCAGGAGATAGATCGTTGGATGCCTTTTCAAAAGGTAAAATCCATCTTGCAAAAACGGACTGAGCGACTACGGTTGGGACTGCTCAACCAGGACTCTAGTTGCAATTCGGAAGAGTTATCAACAGAGAGCGAATTACCTAAAAATGTCCAGCTTTGTCCAAGTTTTTAGGAACAGCAGATACCTTCATTTCTGTAAGTGGCTTGCGCATTAAAATCTCATCTTGATTTAATCCCCAAAAGTCTTTTATATTACCAATTTCTAAAAAGCCATTACGTTGGTAGAAGCGACGTGCCCCTTGATTAAAGGCTGATACTAATAACCAAATATTATGGGTCTTAGTACGATATTGTGTTTCTAGCAAGTGTAGTATGTGGCTACCAACACCCTGATTTTGAAAAGGTTTAAATAATGCAATGCGTTCAATATATACGCCTTTAAGCCATGGGAATTGTAAGCATATAAGTCCTGCTATTTTGTCTTCTATAGTTATCGAATAGCAGAGACGCTCTAACTGAGCTGCGCAAGAATGTAGAAGTTGTTGATCTGTAATGCCAAGTTGGAGCCAAGGTTCCATAGTGGCACATCTTTGCATAATATTTGCTACTGTAGCTTGGTCGTGCTCTGCTAAGTTGGTTAAGATAAGTTTTTCTAACAATCGACTATCCAGTTTTTATGCTTGATTTATTGTCCTAAACCTTTAGGATTCAGGATTTTTTAGTTTGTGCATTTTTCTATAAAGTATTGGAATTACGAGATAATTTTGGTTTAGTAGACTTTTACCAAAAATAATTTTTGTATCGTTCAGGGTCTTAGGTCCATTCTTTAAGATAGATAAAGCTTACGACCAGTCAAAGTTACCCGTTTTCCACGAGCTAAAGCGGTACAGACTCCACAGACTCCTACTTGGCCGTTATCGACTTTTTCCTTCTCGTTCTAACCATTGTCTAGTAACTCCTATTGAAGAAGTTCCAGCTTTTTTGTTGGCACTTTCGTCGATAAGTAATACGCTTTCTTAGCCATCTGAGTAGTTTGTCAGCATCCTTTGCAACTTTATCGCATACTTGGTTTGCGGACAAATTGCAGTTGGTAAGCATGTTATTTAATGCTTGATCATTGGTGTCTGGTACGACCTAGACCATAGGCTCCATGTTGCATTTGCCTGGTTCTCTTTGCATTAGACCTTTGATATAGTCGCTTGCTTGTTTGAATACTGATCGTGTTTTGATTGCAAATATTTTTGTGATAGAATGTATGATAATATTTTAAATATACTGTGTCAAGTGTAATCTTACAAAGTAAAGTCAGGAGGTTGAGATTTTGAATAATACCTATTATATTATGGAATTTAAAAAAATCATGTTTAATGTCAAATACATAATTGGTTTAGCAGTATTTGGATTGCTGTTAATAATGTTTGGAATATTCAATAAAACCGAACCACCACCTTTAGATGCCAAACAAGCAAAACAAACATTGCCTATCGAGAATAGACCAACCTCAGTAGCTGTTGCGAATATCCAATCTTCAACATCTGCAACTACAGAAAATGTAATTCCAGGTAGCAAAGGCCAGTGGATCTCTGATTGGCGTAAGGTAACAGCTAAGTTCATAAAACAAGGCATGGAGCCGCTAAAAGTTGCCATTAACATAGCTGACATATATATGTATACGCAGATTACCATTTCTAGCAATACTATTAGATTAACGAATAGTGATCTTTCGGAAATAGTAAGCTTGGCTAAATTTCGTAAACTGCACTTGGCTTCTGAAACAGAATTATTTGCTACTTTAAAAGCCAACATGACTAATTGGACAACTGAATCTGAAGAGCAGCTTCGTGACATGATAATAAAAGGAGAAACCAAAGTATTTGTAGTAATGATTACTGAAGCATCTGGCATTTTTAAAGCTGGTACACAATGTATATTTTTTATGCCAGGGCCTAATAGCACTGGAACTGAAAAAGATTCTATGTCACTTAATTTTACATACAGGAACGAAACCGCAAATCTGACTTTAGTTAAAGTGAATAGCCCTGAGGGAAAAAAATTGCTTAATGAATTAGAAAAGCATGAAGCAAAAACAAAGCCACAAAATAAATAAGTATACTCAAATATCCAGTTTTTCTTGCTTGACTGTTACAAGAAAAAATAGATAATGGGGTTTTTGAATCATGTCTAAAATGCATAAGTTAAAAAATGGTAGCTACTTAATAATTTATGGCATTTGGTACTAAGGCAATTATTAGTAGGGTGTGCATCGCTCACCCTAATAAAGTAAAAGATGCGTCGTAAGATGTTGAGTTGACTATTAGGCTGTCTATCCCTACGGTTGTCAATGTATTGAACAGTTTAATTTTTTGTGACGTGGAACATCACCAACTGCATTTCCACGCAGAGCGTGGGAACGATACTTCAAGTATAAACTGGAAAATGAAGGATGCCAGAAGCAGTATAACTAAATTTCGAGTTATTTTATGCAAATCCACCAAAAGATTAAAGTAATGCGTCTATGTAAAGGCTGGAAGCAAGCCGATATGGCGGAAAAATTAAATTTGAGCTTAAGGAGCTATGCTAAAATTGAAAGAGGAGAAGTAGACATTAAACTTGGAAAACTCCGAGAAATAGCTAAAACATTAGGTGCTAATCTTAATGACTTTATTGATCCTTCTGAAACTACGGTACTGAATTTTGCAGAAACCTTAATGGCAACTGAACAGCCTATCCCACAAAACAAGGTGTATTTAACAGAAACCCAATGCACTCACGAATTGGAAAAGGTTAAATTAATTTTACAGCAAAAAGATAAAGAAATTGCCGGGTTACAGAAAGAAATATCGCACTTGGAAGAAATTATCTTGTTATTAAAGAAAAATCATAACATTGCATAAGGTTTAAACAATTTTAATCACAGATCATTAAGAAGTAGTTAATGTCTGAACTTGAGATTTAATCCAGGCTTCAACCTCTTGGTTAATCTGTACTGCCTTTTTGCCATTAGGTAGAATTGGTGGACCAATAATAACTTGAATAGTTCCTTTTAGTTTTAATAAACTGCGACGTGGCCAAAATAAACCTGCATTATGAGCTATTGGAATAATTGGATATCCGGACTTTTCAGCTACCAATGCCCCACCTATATTATACTTTTGATCTTCCCCAATAGCTACACGAGTACCCTCTGGAAACATCATTAACCATTGGCCTTGGCGTAATGCCTCCTGGCCTTGAGCTATAAGTTGTTTAAGGGCTTTAGTACCAATAGAACGGTCAATTGCTATAGGATACACCGCCTGTAAAGCCCACCCAAAGAACGGTACAGATAAGAGTTCCCGTTTTAGAACCCAAGTCTGATTATGTGGTATAATACCCCGTAATGCAATGGTTTCCCAGGCGGATTGATGATTGGCCATGATAATACCATTATTTGTTGGCAGGTTTTCTAAACCAGTAATTTGGTAATCCAGACCACATAAGATGCGTAAAGCTATTAGATTTGTTTGGCCCCAAAGATTAGCAAGTTGACAACGTAATTTGAAATTACGTAAGGGTATGACAGATAAGATGAGTATGGTGTAAAAGACCGTGCTTAAGCCTAAAAAGGCCATATAGATAATAGAACGTAGTGTAGTCATATTAATACTTTAAGTTTTATCGAAGATAAATATTTTTAGTGTAGGATGCGCTTCGTGCCTCAGCGCATCCTATATCTTTGATACATTATCCCACATTCTTATATAATTTTTATTATTTGGATTGAAAAGGTACAGGATGTATCTGTGAAGGTATGCAATGCATACCCTACTAAACGCGCTGCTCCAATATTAATTCCAACACCGCTTTACTGCCAAAATAAGCCAGAATTAATATTATAAAACCACTTAAAGTCCAGATAATTACAGTACGACCTCGCAAACCAACTCTAAATCGACCTATAAGCAAAGCTCCAAACAAAAGCCATCCCAAAACGGAGAGAATTGTCTTATGGGCTAGATGCTGCGCAAACATATCTTCTAGAAATAAAAAACCAGTTGCTAGTGAAAATGTTAGAAGTAAAAAACCAATACCAATCATCTCAAATAACAACGTTTCCATAGTTTGCAATGGTGGTAATGAGCGTACAAAACCTCCTGGATGATGAGCATGGAGATGATGATCTTGAATAGCAAGTAATACCGCTTGCACACTGGCCAAAGTCAAAAAGCTGTAGGCTAATAGAGAGACTATAACATGGATCTGCAATTTCCAACTTGCTGTTTGGCTTAAAAAATATACAGTGGGAAAACTCCGTTCTAAAATCATTACTATAGCCCCTATGGGAAATAGCACTATGCCTAAATTATCTATTGGTTTAGTAAGGCTAGAGAGCAATAACATAACCAACACTGTCCATATAACTAAGGATAGAGCATTAAAAAATCCCAGATTAATGCCGTATGGGGTAATGACAATTTGGTATAGCCAAAAACCATGAATAACTACGCCTATAGCTCCAATACTTAAGCCTAGAATACGTGGTGGGCGTTGGTTTGGTTTTAAAAATAATCTGCTAGTAATGGTCAAGCCAGCACCAAGATATAGGATTAGGTTTAGTATCAATAGAGTTACGCTATTACTATAGTTTATGTAGTTATTCATTTGATTGTGTTTCCAAAGATTCCTTGGTGTGTCTATATTGCTTGATATGGTACGTATTCTGGTTGATACATATTCTTATGGATAAAATTCATAAGGTCATCAGGACGTGCTATTGTAGCACTACCATCAGCAAACGCTACTTCACAAACGGCTGCTGCAACCTCTGTAGATATATCACGAATATAACTTAGATCTGGATATAATTGGCCTACAGCTAACATCTCCTCAGTGACTTCACCTGCAAGGGCCCCTGCTGCGGCATAAAACATTTGATCACTGACCTGCGTAGTACCGCTTAAAATAGCACCTAAGCCAACACCAGGGAATATATACATGTTATTGCATTGACCAGGCACAAAGACTTGCCCCTTATAAGTTACAGGACTAAAGGGACTACCACTGGCAAATATTGCCGCACCATTGGTCCAAGTGTAGGCTTGTTCAGCGGTACATTCTGACTTAGAAGTCGGATTAGAGAGAGCAAATACAATGGGACGTGGTACATGTTGCTGCATAGTCTGTAATATAGTTTTGGTAAAGGTGCCTTTTTGGCCACTGACTCCAATAAGAATACTAGGATGTACTGCATCAATTACGGATAGCAGATCGGGCAAACTCGCCCCAGAACGAGCAAAGGCTTGTTTATGTGGGGCAAGCTGCTTTAGTCTATCCTGCGTTACTAAGCCTTTACTATCAATAAGCCAGATCTGGTTCCGGGCTGCTTCTAGGCTCAAATTACCAGATACCATCATTCCATTGACTATTTGGTCCGCAATGCCTCGGGCTGCTGATCCTGCTCCAAAGATCACTACACGCTGTTGTGCTAAGACTCCTCCAGTGATACGTAAGGCACCTAAGATTCCAGCTAGAGTTACAGCACCAGTGCCCTGTATATCATCATTAAAACATAGAATTTGCTTTCTATAGCGTTCTAATAAGGCAAAAGCGTGATTATTGGAAAAATCTTCAAATTGGATTAGTGCTTTGGGCCAACGTTTATGCACTGCGGTAATAAAATCTGCAACGATCTTGTCATACTCAGTACCAGTTAGTCTGGGGATACGTTCTCCTAGGTATAAAATATCATCGCGCAATTTAGTATTGTTGGTTCCAACATCTAGTACTACTGGCAAGGTACGGTTGGGATTGATGCCAGCACCAGCTACATATAGGGATAATTTACCAATCGGAATCCCCATGCCATTGGTTCCTAAATCTCCTAAGCCCAAGATCCTACTGCCATCAGTTACTACTAAGATATCTATCTCGTCTTGATTCCAGTTATTGACCATCTCTTGAAAGTTGGCTTGGCTGGAGACATTAAAATACATGCCTCTAGCGCGACGGTAAATGTGGCCAAATTGTTGACAAGCCTGACCTACAACTGGAGTGTAAATAATAGGGGTTAATTCTCGGATATTTTCTAGTAAGATTCGATAATACAGGGTTTCATTGCGATCATGTAGCGTTTCTAGGAAGATATAACGGTCTAAATCATTAGTTTGATGTTGATAATTTTCTAAGGCTCGTTGTACCTGGTCATCGATACTGACAACTTCTGGTGGTACCAATCCTCTAAGTCCAAGAGCATCGCGTTCGCTATCGGCAAATCCTGTGCCTTTATTTAAGGATGGGTCACGCAATAAATCGCGTCCGCGTTTTTTTACTGGTAACGTGGGAGAGTCATGTATATCTAGGGGTTGCATTATAGTGTTCCTTTTATCTTATAGTTTACATTGCCATGAGTTATTGATGATATAAGTTTATATCGTTCCCACGCAGAGCGTGGGAACGATCACAATGTGACAAAGTAGAATTA
>LFCU01000062.1 GCA_001044195.1 Candidatus Achromatium palustre | reverse complement strand
ATTACCAGCAATCCCCAGATCATGATCCTATTGGTCCTAAGGATGGTGCGGCCCGTGTCCTTCGTGGTGGTTCCTGGCTCAACTACGCAGTCATCGTTCGTGCTGCTAACCGGCTCAGGGACGGGCCTGGTAACCAGGACGACAGCGTGGGCTTTCGCGCCTGTGAGGTCCAGGTAAAGTAAAAGTCAAGTCAGGAAATAGCAGCAACGAGCAAGCCGAGAAATTTTTTAAGAGGCGAGTGGGCGAGCCTCAAAAAAAATTTCAAGGCTTGTGAGTGCTGCTATTAAAGGGGCGGTTGCTCGCGATTTTTTTTTGCATATATGTATATTAGAAAACTCTAATATAATAATATTTTAAACCATGATTCACAAGATTATTAATCATGCTAATTTAGTTAAGCTTGAAAATCAAGGTTCAAAATATTTAATCCCAGAGTCTTAGGTGCGATTAGCGAAGCGTAATCGCAAATTTTTAAATGATTGAAGCATGGTAGGGTGCAATAATAACTAAAACGGGCATTGCACCGAATATAAACGTAATAGTTATCAAGATTGGCATGTTATTTTATTGTTACGGTGCTACCTAGCTTATTTTACCTTAGAATGAAATATTTTAAGACTTGATTAAAACATAACTTTTAGGCTTAAGTTGATTGAGTGCTGTTTCTAATTTTGGCAATAAATGTATTAGAATAGGTAGTTCATTTGAAATGGCACTAAGTACTACTATAGCTATTGGAATTTTGTTTAGGTTTTGTTGATACGGAAGATTTTTATCGACAGTAATAAATGCCTCAAAATGTGGTCCAGCCAGAGCAAGCAATTGACCATTTTTGATTCCTCCCCATCCCATTTCAACTACAGTTTTTACGGAATGATTAGGTAAGTATTGTCGTAGCCGTTTTGGTACTGATTCATCAAGCAGCAAGCGCATCGGTAAATAATTTGGTTTTGGCTGATTCTAACACTGCTATAGCCGTTTGACGGTCTACAGATGGAAAATCTATGAGAAAATCTTCTAAAGAGGAAGCTCCTTCAAGATAATCAAAGAGATTCTGTACTGGAACTCTGGTACCAGTAAAACAGATCACACCACTCATAATATCTGGATCTTGACTGATTAATTGTAAATTCATATTAGTTACATGCAATTTAGTACCGTAGGTGCGATTAGCTTTAGCGTAATCGCACAATTAATTATACCATTCAACCCATGAATTTAAAAATTCATCTGTGCGATTACGCTGCGCTAATCGCACTTACCGTGCTTGATTTTCATGATTACCAAGATTATTAATCATGCTAATCTAGTTCTACTTTGTCAGATTACCAAATAAGACATTTATTTTATTGAAAAACAAAACTTTGCATCAATTCTTTGGAAATTAATAAGTTAAGTTTTAATGTGACAAAATAGAACTAGATTATTTCAATAAGGTCTACGACCTATATAATTACCCGCTGGTTGATAATGACATACCCATACCTGACTGCGATCAGAACAAATTGCCATCCCACATCCCAGTTTAGTACTAGTTTTCCAGACCATTTGGGTATAATGACCACACACACGACCACGCGCACATCTATTGCGAGAATAATTATAGAATCTATTTTCACTAGCCCAACTGTTTGCCACCTTTTTAGCTTGAACTTTTTGAACTTCAGTACGTCCATTTGACCACTGTATTGGACTAGCCCAATACAGATTTTCTCCTACAGAACCATGACTGTGAACCATGTTACATCCATTGTTACGACTGAGATGATTAGCCCAACGTTGAGCACTAGTTGCTAGTTTGTTAGACCAACGCATTCGCGCAACTCTAACTTTGCTACGCCAATAATTATGAGCCTTGAGCATTTCCAATCGTTGGCTTCTATTCAAATTTGTAGCTCCATTAGCAAGGCTAATAGCCATAAAGAAGCATAGTATAATTGTAAAACTTTGCAATTTTTGACTCCTAAAAATTATTTAAAATTGGTGTGTCTTTCATTTTAAAGAAAAAATTAATCTTGCAGCACTAAGTGCCTCTGACCTATTTCCATATTTGTAGTGTGGTGCGCATTGCACACCATACATCCGCTTATTTACTAATAAGATCCAGACGTTGTTGAGCAAGTTGTGCTTCTTTAGAATCTGGATATTGTTGGGTTATTTGCAAAAATAATTGCGTAGCTTTAGCATTTTGGTTTTTTTCTTGATAGATAAAACCAAGTTTCAATAAAGCCCCAGCACGTTTTGGGCTATTAGGATATTGATCTAAAAGTTGATTAAATTCCAGGATTGCAGCATCAAAATTCCTAATTACATAATAAGTTTCCCCAAGCCAATATTGTGCATTATCACTATATTTACTATTTGGATAATGGATAAGAAAATTGCGAAATGCTTGGGCTGCTGCTCTATATTCATTAGCTTGAAGCATGCCATAGGCTCGTTGATATTCTTCTTTTTCAGCCTCCTGTTCTGCTGGAGAAATCTGAGGACGTATCCTAGAATTTGGCAGACGTGATGAGGCAGTCATAGGAACTTTTGGCCCTGCAGCATCATTACCTAATTGGCTAGATGCAGTATTTTCTATATTTATAGGTGCTTGTTGATGCTGATTAAGTTTAAGGATTTTTAAGGTATGTGCTTGAACTTGTAATTTCCCCCGCAACTTTTGTATTTCAGTCTGTAGCTGTTGGATTTGAACTAAAAGATCAGATTGGCGTTGGCTTTGTAGGATACGTTCTATTAGGATAACACGTTGTTCAATGCTATGTAGGCGATTTACTAGTTTTTCAAGGTGGTGTTGGAGGCTGTTTACTCGTTTTTCAAGGTGTTGGAGGCTGTTTACTCGTTTTTCAAGGTGTTGGAGGCGGTTTACACGTGCTTCAAGGTTTCGTAGGCGATTTACATAGGCATTCCAAACGTCTTGGGTTGCGGCATTTGCTGTGCTTAAAAATGCTATAGGAAATACTATATTTAGCACAAATATTAAAAATAGTAATTTGTTAGTAGCAATCATAAATTTCAAGCCTTGTATTTAATTATTAGGGATTTTTGATCAGATAACAAAGAATATTTTGTAACATATCTGCATGAATTATAGCTTAATTTGGAATGTAAAAACACAAATTAGGCATTTTGAGTTAACATTTCCAGCAAGATGCCAATAATTTTATTTGGATTTTCAATTACATACTCGTCAAGATCAATTAATACATTAAAACCTTCCATTTTTATAAATTTCCAGGCTGTGCCCGTAGTAACCGAACCATATAAGCGAATAACCTCATTTCCTTCAGCATTATTAAAAATGCTTGCAGCTACCATTTCTGCAATACATTGCCCTAACCCTGCGATAATATTTTCGTTTTTTGCTTCAACTACAACAATAACAGGACTAGTCAAAAGTAGCTGTTCTTGGGAAGAACTGATAATAAAGTCACAAAAGCCATTTAATCCCTTTTCTTTATCAACATTAAACTCAATCCCAGAAAACAGACTGATTTTGTGCTTAAGTATTTTTCGTACTTCCACTAAAATATTGGCAATAATGAGTTCAGAACGGGCTTTTTCGGTATTAATAGCCCGGGCCAATGGAACATTTTCTTTTAATATGCTGTCCAGAGTAGAAGAAATATTAATACTTTTGATAGCAGAAAAGACATTTTGTCGCTCCCTAAGCGTAACACCAAGCTCCTGTTTAACTTTTTTTAAGTCAAAATCGCTGTATGCCATAAACTTAATCTTACTTACTATAATCTTACTTACTATAAAAGCCATTACCCAAAATCAAAACGGATAAGCCTACAAGTTGTAGGAATGTTATAAATCATCGGGCGCAGAGCATCCAGAACGCTATAGTTCCTAAAACTTGTATAAATATCTGAAATCGGTATAATATCTATTATATATACTTTTTACAACTTTTAAAATTAATATGTATCAGCATTTGTATATTACCATTCCTAGAAATTCTGATTCTAACGTTTTCTATTGGCATATAACTAATTGATAATGCTAAGTAAAATTATGAGCCAAAAATAACGTATAGTCAAATAAAGAATATCAATACCTGTAAAGCTAATTAGACATTATAAGAATTTTTAACCCAAAATTGGGTTTGTGATCGTTCCTACGCTCTGCGTGGGAACGATATAACCTACAATTCTAATATGACAAAGTAGAGCTAATTATACGTATTATACGTAGGACATTAACCCACAGAAGGCGATAGAATCAGGCAAAAATAATCTCTGGAAAAACTATGCACATTACACTAAGACAATTAAGAATCTTTGAAACTGTAGCACAAAGATTAAGCTACACTAGAGCCTCTGAAGAACTACACTTAAGCCAACCTGCAGTATCAATGCAAATTCGCCAACTAGAGGATAGCGTTGGCTTGGATCTGTTTGAAAAATTGGGGAAACGCATACAATTAACGGAAGCTGGAAAAGTATTACTACATCATAGCGAAAAAATTAGTTATCAGGTTAAGGAGGTTAAAGAAGTCCTAGAATCTATGAAAGACTTAGATCAAGGCCGTCTTAAATTAGCTGTAGCCAGTACTATCAATTATTTTGCGCCCAAAATATTGGCAGATTTCAATAAGCGTTATCCTAGAATTAGATTGCATTTAGATGTAACAAATCGCAAACGTATTATCAATCTATTAGAATTAAATGAAATTGATCTAGTATTAATGGGGCAACCTCCTGATGAATTGGAATTAGAGTTTGCTCCTTTTATGGATAACCCGTTGGTAATTATAGCCTCTTCTGATCATCCTCTCGTTGGCCAAAAACGCATTCCTTTAACTAGAATAGCAGAGGAAGTATTTGTAGTTAGAGAACAAGGCTCTGGTACTCGTATTGCTATGGAAAATGCGTTTATGGCTTATAATCTAACCTTAAAATTAGGTATGGAGATGACACGCAATGAGACTATTAAGCATGCTGTGCGTTCTGGTCTTGGTTTAAGTGTAGTGTCGTTACATACTATTGAATTGGAACTTGAAACTAACAAGCTGCAAATACTTGATGTAGAAAACTTTCCAATCATGCGTCAATGGTATCTAGTGTATCGTGTTGGCAAGCGTCTGTCTCCTGTAGCTGAAGCTTTTAAAGATTTTTTATTGACCGAATACACCAATACAAAAAGCAATGCTACAAAATAATCGCACCTACAAGTTACAAAAGAATAAAACTAATGAATCTAAAAAATGTTTTAATCGTAGGCGATCTAATAGCCATTATAATCGTGATGGCTATTGGTTTTTATGTACATAACGAAACCAGTTTAAAATTTTTGCCACGCTTTATGGCAATTACCTTGCCACTTGCCGCAACTTGGTTTATATTAGCACCTTGGTTTGGATTATTTCAAAACAAAATTATAGAGAGTTTCAAACAACTATGGCGACCAGTGCTAGTAGCCTTCTTTGTTGGACCTACAACTGTAGTTATCAGGGGCTTTATTCTTAATTCTGTTATAACACCTATTTTTGCAGCTATAGTAATAGCAACCTTTGCATTAGGTATAGTATTATGGCGTGGTGTTTACATCCTATTAGCACGTAAATTAGGGGGACATCCTTCACTTTGATGGAAAAGACAAATAGGATGAAATTTGTGCCTTAGCACATCCTATAACTTCGTACCCTGCTACTACGTTCTCACACAGAGCTTGGGAACAATACCTCATTGTCTGCCTTATAAAATGCGATTTTATTCGACTATCCAGTTTTCTGATATTGACTTTTAGCTTCGTATGACGTATGTAGGGCGGGAGAGCGAAGCGATCCCGCCTTTTTTGAAAATGTCCCTATTTTTCACATTGCTATTTCTACCCAATTTAGGCATTATTTCAAAGCAGTAAA
>LFCU01000061.1 GCA_001044195.1 Candidatus Achromatium palustre | reverse complement strand
TATTGCGCTTGATTGATAGTTCCAGGTAATGAAATAAAATTGCACTACAAAAATGTTACAATCCAGGGTTGTGGCCCAAAGGTTACCTCGTACGGCGGGAATGTAGGGCGGGAGAAACAACGTGAATCCCGCCTTTTGATAAAAATATCGTGATTATTTTTTACATGATTTAAAAAAGGCCAGATGCTCCCGCCCTACGGTACTCATCGTGCCCACGCAGAATTATGATTTGTTCTTTGTTTGGTGTGCGTGGGCAAACGATACAGCCTTTTGCCCACCCTACCTGGCAATATGTATAATTAAAATTCAGTGAATATTTTGCCTAGATCTATTTTAATATCAGATTGGGCAAATAAAGTTACAATTTCATTAAGATGAGGTTTTAAATGCCAACGATAGTCATTATTTTGTGCTTCTTTAAATATTTCTAAACGATCCGCGTTACAATCTAATAACCAAGATTCAGGAATTTGATATTGAGCATATAAAGGAATCTTTACATTAAGATCATAATTAAGAGAAGTATCAGCTACTACTTCAATAACTAACAATATCTTCAGGACGTGGGTGGGCTTTACGATAAGGCTGTTTTCGAGGACGTAACAAAGCAATATCAGGCTTTGGTTTATTATGTTCATTTAAACTCGATGTTCAAAAGTTAGTATTAGGTAATATTCTAATTCCTTACGCTATAAGGCTTCTGTGGGATATAGCGTATAAAACATTACACAGAGCTAATCAAGTAAAAATCTAATTAAAATATGTAATTTCAACATATTTAAGTATATAAGAGTTTTCTAACTTTTGAACATCGAGTTAAATGAATTGGATTCTGAATGCTAATTGTTATTTCGTCTGGTAATATTTTTGAAAAATAACGAGTTAAACGATTAACTGTATCTGCATGTTTACACCCTATCGGAGACATCTTAATAATCCTTGAACCAATCAATTCAGTACGTTGTGTTATGTCTAAAATGCCATTTTCACCAATACGGTGGTAAGCCTCTACTGTGATAGGATAAAGATGTGGTTGGAGTGTAGATACATTGGTTTCTAAATATTCAGCAAGTGCAGCCATGGAATTTTCACTTAGTGGTTCTGATTATACTCGACTATCCAGTTTTTTGCTGG
Organism: Candidatus Achromatium palustre; assembly: GCA_001044195.1. Lineage (GTDB taxonomy): Bacteria > Pseudomonadota > Gammaproteobacteria > Chromatiales > Chromatiaceae > Achromatium > Achromatium palustre. Next base: position 9,344 of record LFCU01000061.1, on the reverse strand, counting down.
ATTCCTGCTTTCGCAGGAATGACGGCTTGATGGAAGAAAAGCTGCTGTCCGTTGAATGGCTCATCCGTCATTCCTGCGGAAGCAGGAATCTATAGCAAGGTGTGCATTCTATCTCGCTAATTTTGTCAAGCCAAAAAACTGGATAGTCAAGTTATATTGCTTTTTGTGTGGATAATAATATTTTTGGTTCTACCCATCCTACAGGATTGTTTTGTAGACATTTATTAGTTTTACTTTGTCACATTGACAACTGTAGGTTGAGTTGACGGCCTTATCGTCAACCCAACATCTTATGAAGCATGTATTATGCTATTTTATGGCGACTCATTGAGGGGGCGTGTTAATATATGATTCTACTCTATATCCTTTGGAAACAAAGCCAACTGCTCCAAACATTGATGTTTATGAGCATCTCCTGAGGCTGGAGCTAAACTACCGTTTGGTAAACGTAGTCCATAGCTTAGATCCATACTAGCTGCATCTAGAACTAAACGACATAGTTTACTTAGACGTTCTTCAGTAGAGCCATCGCCTACAGCTTGCCAATCTAACCAGACCTCTTCCTGACGATCACCACCAAATTGTCTGGTAATAGGGCCGCGTCCTCGTGCTAAAGCCTTCCAATCCAATTGTTTTAATGAATCTCCAATACGATAAGGACGTAACCCTACAAAGTCTTCAACGCCAACACCACGATTTCCACCCTGCAACGCTGGAGCAAAATGTATAGAGGGCTGCCATCTTTGGGAGTCTGTAGGATTGGGATATACAATTGTTGTGGCTATCGTCTCTATGTACGCCCAAGCATAAAACAATCCTAAAGGAAAAGTTGAATAGATACGTAATGTACCCAGATGATAGCGACCGCGTGTAGTTGGCGTTGGCATTACCTCAACTATTGTATCGCTAGAAGCAGGTAGATCTACAACACCAGAAAAATTAGTATTGGCTGCAAATAATTTAGGCGTGTCTTCAATAGTAACGGCTAAAGCAGCCCGTGTGATACTCCGTAATTCACTTAGGCGTACTTTAAAAGTAGCTGCTTGGCCTGCAAACACTGGTGCTGCATCATTTACCTCAATACGTAAGTCTAATAGATTTTGCCATGTATGCACCATACTAATGAGTGCAACCCCTCCAAACAAAGAAGCAAAGGCTAGACCTATATTACTACTGTAATTAAGTGATCCTAATAACATTACGGCACAAGTAATGCCATATATGATACCAGATTGAGTTGGTAAGATATAGATTTTTCGATTAATAAGCCGTACTTGGCCTTTAGAATCTACAGGCATTGCCCATCGTATGCTAAAACTCATACTATATATATCATGTTACATTATTAAATTAATAGATATTATCCGAAACCCTCTACCATCCTAACAAACATAAGATGATTGTTAAGATATAGATTCCTGCTTTCGCAGGAATGACTAGTTTCGGATAATGTCTAATGTCAAGTAACTGGTACTGAATGTAGTAGATATTCAGTAACAGCACTATGACCTGTGGGAGCATTATCTTCACCAGACAGTAGCCGGTGGCCAAGACAGGCTGGTGCTGTAACTTGAATATCCTCTGGTATGACATAATCCCGACCCGCTAACATCGCCCAAGCTCTGGATGCAGCTAATAGGCCTAAGCCAGCTCGAGGCGAAAGGCCGTGTAAAAAACGGCCACAAGTACGAGAGAAAGCGATTAAATTGTAGCTATAGTCCAAGATTGAGTCAGCAACATGGATATCTTGTGCTTGGGATTGTAATTTTTTTAATTGCGCAGGTTCCAAAACCGAAGTTAGAGTTTCTAATAATTCCCGACGATCCCTGCCTTTTAGAATAGCCTTTTCATCAGCGGCATCAGGATATCCCATGTGGATACGCATCAAAAATCTATCCATTTGGGACTCTGGTAATTGAAAAGTGCCAATGTGATAAGTAGGATTTTGGGTTGCAATCACGAAAAATGGTTCAGGTAGCGGTCTGGTTGTACCTTCTACAGTTACTTGACGCTCTTCCATAGCTTCTAGTAATGCGCTTTGAGCTTTAGGGGTTGCACGATTGATTTCGTCTGCTAGTACTAATTGTGAAAAGATGGGGCCTGGATGATAGCTGAAGGATTGTTTTTCCCGATCATAAATATTACTACCAACTATATCAGCTGGTAATAGGTCGCTGGTAAATTGGATACGTGAATATTGTAGCCCTAATAAACGTGCTAGTAGGTGTGCTAATGTAGTTTTTCCTACTCCTGGTAAATCTTCAATGAGCAGGTGTCCTTTGGCTAATAAGCAAGCGATGGCTAGACGTAAGACGTGGCTCTTTCCCAAAATTACACGTTCGCAGTTACGTATTAAGTATTCTAAAGTTTCGTTCATTGAAATATATTACTTTCATATTTTTGGTAAAAGTCAAGCAGAAAAAACTGGGGAATCGAGTGGATAGCAAGTGATTATATATGATATTATACGAAAAGTCAACAACTATTTTAGCCCTTGTGTTTCGTAATTTAGGCTATCCTATGGAAAGTATTGTTTTTGATACCTGGAAACCAGTCTCTACAGTCCCACCATTATCTACAGATAGTATTCATCTTTGGCGTTTTCCTAATTTATTACATAATCGAGTACATAGACGACGTATTTTGAGCGAATATTTAAATATAGCCCCAGAAAAATTGCAATTTAAAAAAGGTCGACATGGCAAACCCTATGTAGACTGGCCTCAAACTACCATACAATTTAGTATTAGCCATTCTAACTCACTATGCTTAATGGCCGTACATCCTCATATAGAAATCGGGATAGATATAGAACGCATACAACCACGTACCAATATGTTAAAAATAGCACACCGTATGTTCACGCCGCAAATTAGTGATAAACTAGCAAATACCCCACCAAATAATCGACTAAAACTATTTTATTATCACTGGACTCAATTGGAAGCTCAAATTAAAGCCTGTGGAAGCTCCTTGTTTAATACCAATTTATGTTGTGATGCCACGTCTATATATAGCTATAGCTTTATTCCTGATTCTGAATTTCAAGGATGTCTGGCTGCTTTTGTACCAATCCCCACTATAACCCAATGGAACACTTTAATTTTAAATGGTTGAATATATGCATGCTGATTTGAGACAGCATTTAGAACATTGTGGAACCTTATGGCAAGATTGTTTAGCATGTTGTACTAATAACGCATGAAGTTCGTTCATGTTAGCACTACATTCTCCTAATGCTGCCTCAAAAAATGCTCGAATAATTTCATAAGGTGCCTGCTGTTTAAATAAACCTAAGCGACTTCCAATACGTCGCGTATACGTATCCACTACAAAGACAGGACGATCAAAAGCGTATAACAAAATATCATCAGCAGTTTCTAGACCAATACCATTTACTTGCAACAAAGCCGAACGTAATTTGGAGGTTTCCCATTGTTGCAGTGTGGAAAAGTCACCAGATTCTAATAAAAATTGACAAAGATTATGAATCCTTTGTGCTTTAACATTATAATAGCCAGCAGGTTGAATCAAGGCGGCTAACTCAGATTTAGATAAGGCTATTATACAGTCTAAAGTAAGACAATTGGCGATTTTTAATTGATTAATAGCCTTGATCACATTAATCCAAGCAGCATTTTGAGTCAAAATTGCACCAAGCATGATTTCGAATGCACTATCAGCAGGCCACCAGTATTGTGGGCCATAGCATTCAAGTAATCGTGTCAGCAACCATTGTACAGATTGTGCATCTGATAATTTTATTTGAGAGGCCATCGATTATCATTAATGTCGAAAATGAAATTTTTTAATATGATTGGCAAATGGATTACACTCATAATATTTATAGTAACTACTTACTTAGTTGTTGCTAAATTGAATATTATTACATTAGATGTTTGGTTAGAATCTTGGAATGATAAACTAAAACATATCTTAGCTTTTACCCTTTTGGCTTTTGGTTTAACCCATTATTGGCGTATTAGATGGTATTTTACCCTAGTTATTTTATTGATGTATGGAATTGGTATAGAAGTAGTCCAATATTTTATTCCTAATAGGACTACAAGTATGTGGGATATACTTGCAGATATATTGGGTATATTCTTGGGGATATTAGGGTATATATTTATTGGCTTTATATCTAAAAATGCAAAAAATTAAATAAAAAGCAACAGGTTTATTATGGCAAAAACAATTGGAATTTTAACTGCTGGTGGTGATAGCCCTGGGCTTAACGCGGCTATTCGAGGTGTGGGCAAGACTTTACATGAGATTTATAAAATCCGTGTTATAGGATTTCGAGATGGATTTAGAGGATTAGCGGAAAATAAAACTTTACAACTGGAACCAAATACATTATCTGGTATTTTAACAATTGGTGGTACCATATTAGGCACAAGCCGTGATAAACCACATCGCATGTTAATGGATGGTGAAACGCGAAACATGACTGATACCATAGCTGCCAATTATCACGCTCATCAACTTGATGCTTTGGTATGTTTAGGTGGTGGTGGTACTCAAAAAAATGCTCTGAAACTAAAACAAGCTGGTTTAAAGATCTTAACTTTACCAAAGACTATAGACAACGATGTTGCGCTTACAGATACTACAATCGGATTTGACACTGCTATTGGTATTGCTACTGAAGCAATAGATAGGTTGCATAGTACAGCTCATAGCCATCATCGCATTATAGTAGTAGAGATAATGGGACATAAAGCCGGGTGGCTGACATTAAGTGCTGGTATTGCAGGCGGTGCTGATGTCATTCTTATTCCAGAATTGCCATACACAATAGAGCTAGTAGTGGAAGCCATTTTACAGCGTGTAAAGAAAGGCAAAAATTTTAGCATTGTGGCTGTAGCCGAAGGGACTATGTCTGAAAAAGAAATAGCTACATTACGTACCTTAGAAGGGCAAATAGAGGCATCTGAGGATAAAATGGATCGTAAAAAAGCTCGTGACAAACTAACGCGTATGGAAGCTAAACGTGCTAACCATACCTTACGTTTAGCGCAACAGCTAGAAATGTTCACTGGATTAGAATCTCGAGTTACTATTCTTGGGCATTTGCAACGTGGTGGTACCCCTTCAGCAGCAGATCGGTTATTGGCTACACGTCTTGGGAGTGCTTGTGCTGATCTTATCGCTGCTAATGTACATGGAGTTATGGTTGCAGCACGTGGTGCTAAGACACAACCAGTACCTTTGGAAGATGTTGCAGGGCAGCGCAAATTAGTTCCTATTGATCATCCATGGTTAGAAAATGCAAGACGTGTAGGGACTTGTATTGGTTCATCTGTAGATGACAAGGGCTAAAACAGTTATTGACTTTTCGTATACAATCATTCGTTTTCATCATCAGATCAATGTTACAACCCTATTCAAGGCTATTTTACAGGTACAAAAAGGAGAAATTTTGAGGTTGTATAATTTAACCTGAAGCAACTATGAATATGAACGAAGAAACGAAAAATCATATACGCAATAAAATTTTAATCGTTGATGATACCCCAGAAAATCTAGATATTTTATTAGATGCTTTAAGTGATGAGTATGCTGTAATTCCAGCGCGGAATGGCAATAAAGCCTTGAAACTTGCTCGCAACTCCAAACCAGATGTAATCCTTCTGGATGTTATGATGCCTGGTATAGATGGCTATGAAGTATGTCGCCAACTCAAGGCTGATACAGCAACTTGTGATATACCAGTGATCTTTCTTACCGCACTTACTGATGAAGGCAATGAACTCAAAGGTCTTAACGAAGGGGCGGTAGACTATGTACATAAACCTATATCCGCTCCATTGGTACGTGCCCGAGTTGCAACCCAGTTAAAACTAATAAAAGCCTATCACCAGCTTGCTAATAAAGTGCAACTTTTGGAAGAATCAGCCCTGCTGCGAGATGATGTAGACCGTATTCTTCGGCACGATCTTAAAGGGCCACTCACGCCGATCTTAGCATATCTTGATCTTATGGTACGTGATATTAGCCTTACTGCTAGCCAACAGAATATGCTTAAAGAAATACGCAATGCAGGGCATAAAATGCTAGAGATGATCAATAATTCCTTAGATCTTTATAAAATGGAGACTGGAAGTTACATATTACAGCCATTTGCGATTAATATTAGTGAAATTTTAGATCGTGTTTTAACAGGACTAGAACCTCTAATAAAGCTCTATCAAGTCAAGATAGAACATAAATTATCACCAATCCAAATTCTAGGCGAAGACATGCTCTGTTTTTCTTTATTTAATAATCTTATTAAGAACGCAATTGAAGCATCTGGAAAAGGTGCAACTATCCGCATAACTAATATCGAAGCTGATAATAAATCACTAGTATCTATTGAAAATCCTACCCCAGTACCAGAATCCATACGCACAAATTTTTTTGCTAAATACACTACAGCTAATAAAAAAGATGGAACTGGTCTTGGAACCTATTCAGCACACCTCATGGCTCGCACTATGAAAGGCGATATTACTATGGAAACTGATGATATTACTGGTACTAAAATAACTGTATATTTGTGTAATTTCTCAAATTAATTGGGACCTCCTTCATTTTCCAGTTTACACTTTTTATCGTTCCCACGCTCTGCGTGGGAACAACGTATCCTGGACGCTCCTAGGTTCCCACGCAGAGCGTGGAAACGATCACAAAGTACTTTAGGCAAGCAAATGAAGAATTGCCTCGTTTTCGGGACTGGTTCAGTCTAATTCATCGGATAATATTATGTTATTTAAATAAAAATTGGGACTGGGAAATGAAGGATGCCAATTGAAAAACGTATTTTAGAACAAATAAGCACCACTATATTGCTACTTAACAATAAATTACGTTTATTGTATATTAATTCCGCAGGAGAAATGTTACTAGCTGTAAGTGCTCAACAAGTAATTGGCCAACCAATTCATGCTATCTTAGCCAATCTCAGTCCCCATATTGAAACAAAATTACAGCAAGCACTAAATCAGGAACTAACCTTTACTGAACGCGAAATAGCTTTAACACTCAATGATGGAAATACAGTTACTGTAGACTATTCGGTAACTTGTATGCACCATTATGATGCAGAACCAAAATTATTAATAGAAATTTATAAAGTAGATAGGCATCTGCGTATTAGTCGTGAAAAATATCTATCTTCACAACAAAAAGCCGCTAAAGCGATGCTGAAAGGACTGGCTCATGAAATAAAAAACCCTCTCGGTGGTTTACGTGGGGCTGCACAGCTTTTGGAACGAGAATTGCAACAACAAGACTTGAAAGAATATACCCAAATTATTATTGCTGAAGCAGATCGATTACAAAATTTATTAAACCGAATGCTAGGATCCTATCGAGTTCCTAAAAGACAGCAGCTTAATATTCATCAAGTATTGGAAAGAGTATTCAGCCTTATACATGCAGAATACCTAGAGCTTAAAATTCACAAAGACTATGACCCTAGCATACCATTAATACATGGAAATTTAGATCAATTAATACAGGCCATTCTAAACATTGCCCGCAATGGCGCACAAGCAGCAGGCTCTCAAGGTTGTTTAGTTATGCGCACTCGAGTATTGCGGCAATTTACTATAGGAACTATTAGGTATCGCTTGGTTTTATTAGTTGCGATTGAGGATAATGGCCCTGGGATTTCACAAGAAATGCAAGAGAGTATATTTTTACCATTAGTTTCTGGTACCACAAGTGGTATTGGGCTAGGACTCACTATCGCGCAAGATTTAATCAGCCAACACGGCGGGCTTATTGAATGTTGGAGCGTAACAGGCAAAACCGTATTTAGTGTTTATTTACCTTTAGGTATGCAAAGTGACTGAACCTTGCAACGTTTGGATAATTGACGATGACCGCTCAATTCGTTGGGTATTAGAAAAAACTTTCCAAAAAGCTGGCTTGAAAGTTGTAACCTTTTCTAATGCTACTGGTATTTTAGATTTGTTACAACGGGAACGGCCTCAGGTTATTATCTCCGATATTAGAATGCCAGGAGTGGATGGATTAAGTCTATTGCAACAATTAAGCCAAAACTATCCAGATTTGCCAGTAATAATTATGACAGCATATTCTGATCTTGATAGTGCTGTCTCTGCTTTTCATGGTGGAGCTTTTGAATATTTACCCAAACCTTTTGATGTCGATGAAGCTGTAGATCAAGTACGCCGTGCGTGTCGGCAGCATCGCCAGGAAGATGCGGTACCACAAGTGCTGGAAACCCATACTCCAGAGATTATTGGTGCAGCACCAGCAATGCAAGAGGTGTTTCGGGCTATTGGCAGACTAGCACGTTCTACAGTTGCAGTATTGATAAATGGCGAATCTGGTACTGGCAAGGAATTAGTAGCTCAAGCCTTACATAAACATAGTCCCAGAGCTACAGCACCCTTTATTGCTCTGAATGTTGCAGCCATTCCTAAGGATCTATTAGAATCAGAACTATTTGGCCATGAACGTGGGGCATTTACTGGTGCTCAATATCGTCGCGAAGGACGCTTTGAGCAGGCTCACAAAGGGACCCTATTTTTAGATGAAATCGGTGATATGCCAACTGAGCTAGAGACACGCCTGTTGCGCGTTCTGGCAGAAGGAGAATTTTATCGTGTTGGTGGTCATGCACCAGTAAAAGTAGACGTGCGTATTATTGCAGCTACGCATCAACATTTAGAACAGTTAGTTCAGGAAGGTAAATTTCGTGAAGATCTGTTTCATCGTCTCAACGTAATTCGTATTCATCTGCCACCCTTACGCAAACGTAGTGAAGATATACCAATATTAATACGATATTTTCTGCAGCAAGCATCCCAAGAACTTGAAAGCGAAATAAAAACCATACTGCCTGAAACTATGGAAATACTGCAACGCTTGCAATGGCCTGGAAATGTTAGGCAATTAAAAAATACCGCACTATGGCTTACGGTGATGGCTTCAAGCCAAGAGATTCATCCTGAGGATTTGCCGCCAGAATTGCTAGAAAATACTCCAGAGCCTGTACATTATTCTGAACATTGGCATGATGGATTGCGACGCTGGGCTAAAGAGTGGTTGCAGCAAGGTCAAACAGGGATTCTTAATGTTGCTGTGCCAGCTTTAGAGACTATATTGATCGAATCCGCTTTGGAACAAACTGGGGGACATAGGTTAGAAGCGGCCCAACTTTTGGGATGGGGACGTAATACTTTAACTCGTAAAATTAGAGAATTAGGTTTAGATACAAAAGAGAATAGGTAAATTTATTGCAATATCTCCTCACAAAAAGGGTTGTGGTCCAAAGGTTAGTGATATGATATACTACATAGATATCAACAATCAACAAAAAATAT
>LFCU01000060.1 GCA_001044195.1 Candidatus Achromatium palustre | reverse complement strand
TGCAGACATTCTGTCCCCTTTGGGACTCATGAAAATCGTGAGTCCTAAAATTTATTTGATATGTTGAATATTATAGTATATCTATGGTATGCTTGTCAAGTCGTACAGGATTTAAGTAAAAGATATTGAACGCTGTCTGCTTACCTCGCATATGGGGTCCATGTCTATTGATTGTAGAACACAAATGGAAGTCGAGGCTACGGAAGAGGTGGTGCGCTTTTTTACGGATCAACCTCTACAAAGTATAGTTCCACCAGAAGAATATGAAGTACAAAGACAAAGTTTCTAAAAATAACAATGAATAGCAACCAATCCATGACTATCACTGTTATCGGAGGTAGTGGTTTTTTAGGATCACATGTAGCTGACCAATTGAGTAAGGTAGGCCACAATGTTCGCATCTATGACAAAATAGCTTCACCTTGGAGATGTCATGATCAAGAGATGATAGTAGGTGATTTGCTTGATATAGATAAATTAAACAATGCTGTTATTGGCTCTAATGTAGTCTATAATTTTGCAGAATTGGCCGATCTTCTCACCACCAAGCTGTAACTGTATAAAAAACTAGTGTTTTAAAGAAAGTTATAGGTGGTAAGCCAGCTATGCCACAATCTTAAGATTTGGGAATGTATGGAGGGATTCGCCCGCCCTACATGGCTATGAAACAAGCACTAGGTTACGGTAAATTAGCAATTGTCCCACAAATACAATGCAAAACCTATTTTCGTTCATAATGCATACACACCTCTAAACTTATTTGTGTATCACTTATATTATAGCACATTGGTATGAATATAAACAATGTAGACCGCTGCCTAGGCTGCATGAAAGAAAAAGCAGGACAACCTGTTTGCAAACACTGCGGCTTTAATGAAACCACGGCAGTAAATCCTCCCCCTTGCCTTCCTTTAGGAACAAAATTACACAACCAATATGTCTTAGGACGCATGTTAGGGCATGGTGGTTTTGGTATCACATATCTAGCCTGGGATAGTAAATTAGACACCCCAATGGCTATTAAAGAATATTGGCCCCGTGAGCATGGCCAACGTGCTACTGATGGTATGTCATTTTCTTGCTATCATGATTCGGCTGATCTATTTGCTTATGGCCTAAATAAATTTATAGAAGAGGCCCATCATTTAGCCAGATTTGGCGAACATCCTGGCATCGTAACTGTACATAACCAATTTGAGGCTAATGGACTGGCTTATATGGTCATGCAGTATGTTGAAGGACTTGATCTAACACATTATTTACAGCAACAACCCAATAATCGCCTCTCTCCAGATATCGCATTTAATTTAATGATACCGGTGCTTGATGGGCTACGAGCTATGCATCAGATTGATTTATTACATCGAGATATTAGCCCTGATAATATATTTTTAACTAAGACAGGACGTATTATTTTGCTCGATTTTGGTGCCGCCAAAGATTCTTTTAGCAATCACAGTCAGAGCCAGATTGCAATTCATAGACCTGGATATTCCCCAATAGAGCAATATCAATCTAAAGGAGAGCAGGGGCCTTGGACTGATATTTATGCAGCGGCTGCTACTCTATATAAATTAATAACTGGAGATACACCACCAAATGCAATGGATCGTCTTGCAGAAGATCGCTTACAATCCCCATCTCAATTAGGATTTACGATCAATCCTAGTCAAGAGGCAGCACTCCTTAAGGGATTGGAAGTGCGTAGTCCTAATCGGTTTCAGACAGTTGCTGAGTTTCAGAGAGCATTGGAACCACAGCCCCAAACTAAACGTTCCAAGTATTTGGGGTATACTATATGTCTTATTGCTTTAGCATTATTTACTCTATCTGCCATTGCAGGATTAAATTGGATGTGGTACCAGCTAAACCATAATGTGCCTGATTCAAGAATATCAGAATTACAACGTCAATTAGCAGAAATAAGACATCGGGAAGCCGAACAGCGTCGTCTACAAGAAGCAGCTACAAGAAAACTGCAAATTTTACAACGTGAACGGGCGGCACTAGAAATTGCATATCAAACTGAAAAGGAACTCCGTTCCCAAGTTGTAACTGATTTACAAAATGAACAACATCAACGTGCAGCAACCCAAAACAGGCTTCAACTAGCACAAAACAAGATTCAAGATCTAAAACTAGCTTTGCAGCGCATGAATGGAGACGGTGATAGATGCCAAGATGGCCTTCTGAATGCTGCTCAAATCCGTGCTCAAGTAACTAATCGTACTGCTTTTGGAACACGCATTAGAGGCAACTCTAGTTATAACTGGCGAGAATATCAAGCATCTGATGGTACAGCATATTTTCAAAAAGAGAGAAATCCTTATATTATTGGGAAATGGAAAATACAAGGCAATTCTATTTGCTGGTGTTATGGGCCTTGTACAGAATATACATGTAAACGTGTACGTGCTGCCTCTAATTGCAACAAATTTCATTATGAAGATGTAAATACTCACCGTAGTACTGGTATTAAATATTGGAAAGAGGGGAATCATATTCATTAAACCAATCAAGACTTTGATTTGTCAATAATGTATGATGCTTTACACCACCATTTACCTATCCTACATACTTAAATGATGGATTTCGCTACGCTCTACCCATTCTACACACCCGATCTAGATCTAAAATACCTTATGAATAATTACAACAAGCATAATATCTTGGACAAAATTGTCCGTTTTGCCATGATTTTTACCCTCATTGGAGCAATAACTTCACCACCACTAGCTAGTTTAGCAGAAATACTTATAGTACTTATGCTCCTAAGTTCCAAAACACTGCACCAATTACTGCTAAAAAGCTGGCAGCAACCGATGGTCAAAGCCGCATTAATATTATATGCCATAATCTGTATAGGTATTCTATACAGTAAAGCCCCTCTTCAAGACAGCCTCAATACCTGGTGGAGTTGGCGCAAATTGTTATTATTACCCATAGCCTTGGCAATATTTAATACCCCGATTTGGAAACGGTGTTTATTAAATACTATAATAAGCTTTACCTCTATTATAGCCTGCATATCCTTTATTTTATGGACAATTAATTATGTCCCACCTATATCAGCCTCTGTAGAAGGTGGGGCTGGAATTTTGTTACGCGACCGAGTAGTACAAAGCATGGCATTTAGTGCTGGTGCCTTTAGTGCGATTCTGTTGGCTGTCTATACTGCCAAAACAAGAATGAAACTTATGCTAATTGCAAGCTCTATATTATTAATGGCCAATATACTATTAGTAACTCCAGCACGCAGTGGCTATTTGGCCTTAATTATTTATATAACAGTGCTGGTTGGCGTATACGCATCTTGGAAAAATTGGTCAATTTTTAAAATATTAAGGCTATCAGGCATTGCTACTGCATTTATGATCATGATGATGTTATTAGTACCAGCTTCTCAGCAACGTATTTTTAGTGGGTTGTATGAAGTGCAAAATTACTCTCATACCGATCAAGCTGCTGGTACTATGGGACTGCGTTTAGCTATCTGGGAAAATGTGCCACCACTAATCTGGGCTAGTCCAGTATTTGGTCATGGTACTGGAGCCTATCGTACCGTTTATAGTCAGCGCATTGCAGGGCTGCCTTATTTAGCACTTACACCAACTCACGATCCCCATAATCAATATCTAAAGATGGCAGTTGAACATGGTATTGTAGGACTTATGGCATTTATCCTGTTATTGGTCATGGCCTTTTTTCAAATTGCAAGTAGTTCATTGTATAGAATACTTGGTTTGGGAGTGATGGCGGCTTGGTGTGCGACTAGTTTTGCCACTTCGCACTTTTCTACTTTTCCAGAAGGTACTTTTATCTTTGTTTGGCTAGGAGTTATGTTGGCTCAAGAAGTAAAATTATAATTTATGGATGATGGATGGATGAAAAAAATATGTTGTTGATTCTACCGCTTTTTGTAGGTATATAAATATTTGATAATACTAGCTAAAATTATGAGCCATAAGCTACTTATATTCCAAAAAGGATTGTAAGTGTGTACTATTAATACTTACAAAGCTACTTATACGTAGGATAGTACCACCCACAAAAAGTGGTAGAATCAGGAAAATAAATAAAAAAATAGCCATCTAAAACATATTTTAGAAAGTATTTTTATGTCAGTAGAATTAATAACTTTTGTCTTTCAGAACATCTTTATCAGAATATTGCTGATAGACGATGTCGTCTGGTTTATAGCCTCAGATATCGCAAAAGCATTAGGATATAAAGACCTTGCTCAAGCAGTTAATCAGCATTGTAAAGAAGCTAAGTCATTGATATATATAGACCAGTTAAATAAACTGGTCCAAGAAAATCAAGAATTTAGAGCATTAGACCCTAAGACTAAGATCATTCCAGAATCTGACTTTTATAGAATATCTCTAAAGATTCGCAAGACTGAGTCAGAAACCCTTATAAATTATGTATCTAAGACAGTTATCCCCAAAATTCGTAATAGGAATAAAAAAGCATCTGCTATCACTCCTGATAATATAGTTACCTACAATGGAATTCAATTCTTAAGATATGAAGAGGAATATGAGGTACGCAAGGGCAAGATAGACACCCTAGCCTTTTATACTAAAAGGGATAGCGGCGAATCTGGGATGAGTGTTAAGAGTCTAGCTAATGGGTGTGGAGTTGCTCATACATCCTTACTTGCGCTCCTAGAAGAAAAAAATATCGAGTTTTTTTTAGAGGGTGTAGGCAAACATGGAGATTCTGTTGATGACTATTTGATTAATAAAGCAAAAATGGGTGTAGGCAAACCAGCAGACTTCTACCTTATCAAGACACCTGCAATTCATGTCGTGCTAGATATCTATTGTGAACGTATCTTCCGCTATTATGCTTATGAATCTAGGTATAAAAAGACTAAAGCCAAAGAATTACATACAGCGTATGCCCATCATGGTACTCGTAATTCTATGCAGGCTAAGACCAAATATGATCCCCAATGGGCGTTATTTCATAATAACTCTACCTTAGAGACTATTGATGAGAAATTTAAGAGTAAGATTTCTGAGCTGGAACTAAAGGTAGTAGAGTTGGAAAAAACTATCACAGATCTGGAACAAAACAACACCGCACTTACCAAAGAAAATAAAATCCTCACATTCACTCCAAACTCAGAAAAGACTTTCCAGAAATACTTACATGGGATGCTAGGCGGCGAAAGAGAATTTGAAGTAGCAGGCCCCTTTCCAGGCCGCATAGACATCGCTACTTCACAAATGATGGTAGAAGTCAAACGAGTAAAAGACTTTGAAAAAGCCTTTGGATAATTACTACGCTATCGTGCCCAATTGGTGAAAACTAAACATAAAGACAAAATTTACAGCATCTTTTTATTTGGCAATGTCACAGAACAAGAACGTGAGGTTTTAAACGAAATGGCTGATATGACTAATTTTCAATTGATAATTCACAAAAATCTAAAAAACTATATAGATGAAGATGAGTTAGATAATCATACTGATGACATTAATGCAGAAGATGAGTAGGGTACGTATGGTGTACAATGCACACCATACTACGTATTAAGCCATAAAGGGATGACGCTTCACAATAGTATCATCGCGTTCTGGGCTTGTAGATACCAAATCAATTGGGCATCCTGATAAATCCTCAATAGCCTGTAAATAATTTTGTGTATTTTGAGGCAACTTCGCATAATCTCTAATACCAGATGTTGTACTCTTCCACCCTGGTAAATCAGTATACACAGGTATACAGCGACTTAATGCTTCTGTTTCTAAAGGTAAAGTAGTTAGTTCCTCACCATCAAGACGATAAGCAGTACAGATACGTATCGGATCTAAATTATCCAATACATCTAACTTAGTTATGCTTAAACTAGACACACTATTAAGTTTTAAAGAACGTCGCAATGCCACCATATCCAACCAACCACACCGCCGCTTTCTCCCTGTAGTAGCTCCAAATTCTTGGCCTTGCTCTTCCATATGTTTACCATTAGTATCAAATAATTCCGTAGGAAATGGCCCACTACCAACTCTAGTAGTATAGGCTTTGACTACACCCAGTATACTATCCAGATCCATAGGTCCTATACCGCTACCAGTTGCAGCACCACCTGCTGTAGTATTTGAAGAAGTTACATAAGGATAAGTACCATGGTCTATATCTAGCAATGCGCCTTGAGCACCTTCAAATAAAATATTAGCTCCATCCTCTCTTAACTCATGTAATAATTTAGGTACATCAGCTATCATGCTAATAAGTTGTTCAGCTTGTAGCAACAGTTCATCTAAAAGTTGTAGGTAATCTAATGATGTGGCTTGAAAATAGTTTTTTAAGACGAAATTATGATAATCCATAATTTCGTGTAACCGTTCTTTAAGATGGTTTGGCTGTAATAGTTCACCAAACCGTATACCACGGCGTGATACTTTATCTTCATAAGCAGGGCCTATACCACGTCCTGTAGTTCCAATGGCTTTTTTGCCACGAGCTTTTTCTCTGGCATGATCTAGGGCAATGTGATATGGCAATATTAGTGGACATGCTGAACTGATGGTGAGTCGTTCTTGGACTGGTACTCCAATGGTTTCCAAACCTTGGATCTCTTCTAATAATGCCACAGGTGATAATACGACACCATTTCCTATGATACAGCGGACTTTAGGCCGCAATACACCTGAAGGAATAAGGTGCAAGATCGTCTTACGTCCGTCTATAACCAAGGTGTGTCCAGCATTATGGCCACCTTGAAACCGCACCACTGCTTGGGCTAAATCTGTAAGTAAATCGACGATTTTGCCTTTGCCTTCATCGCCCCATTGTGTACCTATTATAACTAAGTTTTTTCCCATTATTCTTATCTTTCTCCTTTAGGATTTAGGATTTTTTAATTTGTGCATTTCCCTCTAACGTGTTGGAATTGCACAATAATTCCAGTTTGGTAGAAAATTATCAAAAACAATCTTCATGTTTTTTTTTGAAGCCATCGGCCACTTTACGTCTGGTTTTATAAGTCTTATCAATGATATGAACGAATACTTTTAGCCCTGCTTGGGTTTGAGTATTTTCTATTAGTTGCTTCACCAGCTTCAAGCTTGAAAAAACAACACCTTGGCAAGCGCGAGTAACATGCGGGAACATCAGATGTTCAATTGGGTTGTATTTTGAACAATATGGGGGATAGTGAGCGATACGGATTTCAATTGTATCAGCAAGTTCTTGAAGATCTTGCTTAAATATGTAATGACGAGAGCTATTGCTACCACCACCATCACAAAGTACGAGAATTGACGTTGCATTTGGATAAAGCACTTTGCCATATGTTTCCCACCAATAACGAAAACTATCGCAAGCAAATTCGCCAGTATCGTGACTTCCACCTATTTGAATGTATCCTTTGTTGTGCTTTAAATCATAAATACCATGAGGAATAATAGAACCATCAAAAAAACTTGCGAAATCATGATCATAAGTTATTATTGTCTGTTTGGTGTGAATGTGAGGATTTTATTTTCTTTGGTAAGTGCGGTGTGGTTTTGTTCCAGAT
>LFCU01000059.1 GCA_001044195.1 Candidatus Achromatium palustre | reverse complement strand
TTCAATAAAAACAAATAGATACAAATATGATAACATAAATTGTAATAAAACAAAAGTATCAACTAAATGAATATAACAATCTCAATGGTAATGCTTTTATCTGTGTTTGCATCACTATTTTCAAAGCCAGTATGGGAACTTGCCCAAATCTTAATAATTGGTGCAGTGTTATGTCAAGGACCGCAGACGGTTGCGGCAATACTTAGAACAATGGGGCTTCAGTACGAAAAAACTTTTTGCAAGTATCACAGGGTGCTAAATCGAGACGAATGGTCTGGCTTGAAAGGCGCAAAATTTTTGTTAGGAATGCTAGTTTATTTAGCTGTCAACCTAGGTATCCCAATCATGATCATAGTCGACGAAACTATAGAGCGACGTAAAGGTGCCAAAATCAAAGCAGAGGGTAAATACCGTGATGCTGTTCGCTCAACAGAGAAAAACGTCGTTAAATGTTGGGGACTGAAATGGATTTGTATGATGGTTTTAATACCATTGCCTTGGAGCGAACGCCCATGGGCATTGCCATTCTTAACAATACTCGCTCCATCAAAGCAATCCAATGACGAAATAGGCAAAAAACATAAAACAACAGTAGGTTGGACAATTCAAGCAATCGATATAATTTCGAGATGGTTGTCCTATGGAGTATGGATTTTGATAGGTGATGGAGTCTATGCTTGTGTTGAGTTAGCGCACAGTTGCAATGCTAATAATGTCACTTTAATTTCGCGTTTGCGAACAGATGTTCGGTTGTGCGCTTTTTCAGAAAAATAACCAACCAATAAGCGTGGCCGGAAACCTAAATAAGGCAAGCGTTTGCCATTGCTTAAGGAGTTAGCAAAAGATCCGAATCAGCCTTGATGGCTTTGTTTTCGTTGGTTTGTCTTATTGCGTTGCAGACCTTAAGAGGTGGTATTCTTCCGTTACGGCATATTGCTTGGTACAGGCTACGTTCTCTGACGTGTTAGCCTTTGTACGGCGGACTTTGTGGGTCGAAAAGTTTTTGCACAATTTAGTTCTAAATGCTGATCGTGTGGATTTGTTTCGTAAGGATATGGGGCTTTATTTGATTGGCTTGCTGCTGTACCCTAAATGGGCAAAGTCGAGATACTATCAATACTTGTAAAGCTAATTATACGTGGGATAGTACTACTCGCAGTAAGTGGTAGAATCAGGAAGTTAATTTTTCACCAGTCAAAAATTTCTTGCATAGGTAATTTAATATCTAATACCTTATCAATTATATTAATGTCCTTAAGGTCAAAGATTGTAAATATCTCTGGTTGCGAATAAACTGCAATAGACTTAATAGTTGGTATGACTAACCAACAGGATTGAATGCCTAATGCAAAATAAGCATCAAATTTGTTTACTAAACTTTCATCACTTTGAGTTGGAGATACAATTTCGATCACCAATAATGGTATCGCTGACATTCTTAGGATATCGCGCCTTCTTCCTTTAACTGTATATGGATATAAACAAATATCTGGTTTAAGTTCTTCTTTGGCTTTAATTCCAAATTGAGTTAAATCAATTTGGCTAGTATCTAAACTTAATTCAACCATTACCTGAAAACGTTTATCAGAACCCAATAGAGTTGTTATTTGCGCCTGTACAATACTATGATTCAATGAACCCATCTCTTCCTCTTCAATAAATTCTTCTGCAATTGCAAGAATTTCATTCATGTTGTAATACCTTAATTTATTGATAGAGCTTAACGGTTTCCATCTCTCTTTTGAGCTTCACTAATAATATGTTTATTCTCTTTAATTAGTTCTTTATCGCCCCTTGCTAAAGTATTAGATTTTGCTGCTAGGGTATTAGCTTGGCTAAACAAGCCTTGTTCAAATCTTATGCGGGCTAGTCTATTCCATAGATAGGGGTTACGTGCTTCAATGCGTAAGCTACGTTCTAAGATTGCTGCTGCTTTTACTAGGTTCCCAGCTTTGCGTTGTTTAGCTGCCTGTTTTAATAATGCTTGCACTGGTGGACGTTTAGCAAGTCCTTTTACAAAGAATGGTTTGGGCTTGATGATATGAGCTAATTTTAGTGGTGGTCTTGGTGGGCGTTTGGTTGCTGGTGGTTTTGTTATTGGCGTTACTGATTTTGGTGCAGTTTGTTGAGGTATAGCGGAATTTTTATCTATAGTCTGAATATTTTCTTGATGTTGAGCGTTATTTGGAGTTTCGACAGTATTAGTATCATGTCTATATTCAGGTTCATTAGTATCATCTCTATTGCTATTAGATTCATTATTAGTGTTGTCAGTACTATCAGTATCAACATAAGTATCTGTCTCAACACCGACATCAGGAGTTGCTATATCAGGATTATGAGGCGATACTGTATTTGCGGTATCCGTATAGGAAATAGATGGAGTATTAGCAAAATCTATGCTTGGGGAAGCATTATTTGGAGTTTTGGATGATGTACTGGCAGTGCTTGACTGTGATTTATTTGAAGGTGTATCTATAGATGCAGAATCCACAACTATACTTGGGGATGTATTATAAGGATAAACATGTACTTCTTTATGACGATGTGATTTACTAGTGTAAGGTTGTAATCTATAGGGTTGTGTTTTAGGTTGTATCCTATCAACAGGTTGCTGTAACCTACTAGTGTTATCTTTCTCACTAATATTATGAGAATGTCTAGTATCCAAAACTTGCAACTGTTTGGTATGATGTGCAGGATCAATTTTAACTGGTGGAGAATCATCAAAAGGTTCTACATAATGAGACTTCTGATTGCGAGATGGCAAATTAGCACATCCCACCATAAACATAAGAGTTAAACCAATTATATATAATTTAACGATTTGCATATACTTAATTACCCTATTTACCTTCTTCTTTTACGACGACAGGAACCAAAATATTTAGGAGTAGTACCTACCCGAAACGGTATATGTTTAGCACCACTACAATTTGACCGAACCTTTTGCCCGATACTATTAACCCATTGTAACACTATATCGATAGGTACTGGCGTATCTATAGTTCTATTATCACAAGCTCCTATAATATCACCCCACACCAACATAGCACCTTTAGAACCTGTTAATCCCGTTGGCATATTATCATCCCGCCCCACCCAAACTACAGCCACTTTATCTCCAGTAAAACCTGCAAACCAACTATCTCGATACTCGTTAGTAGTACCAGTTTTACCTGCTACTTTTAAATCATCAGGTAATTGTTTGATCAGGTTTCGTGCAGTGCCAGTTTCTATTACCTGTTGTAGTGCCCAAGTAAGCAACCACACAGCCTTAGGATCAGCTACCTGATTAACCTCTAAGGCATAATTATTCAATAAAGTCCCAGATGGCCCTAATACTTTACGTACAGCTCGTAATGGTGCTAAAAAACCACCTGAGGCTATACCTTGATAGATTTGGGCTACTTCCAAGGGGCTAAGTGAGAGGGAACCTAAGAGTAATGGTCCTACTTTAGCAATGGGGCGATTAATACCAAACCTTCGTAACCTTTTAACTATTGAGACTAAACCCAATTCAATGCCTAAATTTACGGTGGCAAGATTATAGGATTTGGCAAGGGCTAAATATAGATGTACTGCTCCATGAGAGCGATGATTATAATTTTGAGGTTGCCAAAATTTTCCAGCCTCTGAACCTGGAATGGATACTGGAGTGTCCTGTAAGTAAGTAGTTAAAGTGTATTTGGAACGGTTTAGTGCTTCCAAATAAACTATAGGTTTGATTAGCGAACCAATAGGGCGTACTGCGTTTAAGGCACGATTAAATCCTGCAAATTTACTATGTCGACTTCCAACTAACGCTAAGATTTCTCCATGTTCGCTTGATGCTATCACGGCTGCTGCTTCTAATTTGTCCTTATGTTTTGGGGATTCTAGTAATGGTAAACGTTTTTGTATCCTTGCTTCCGCATAAGCCTGTATGATTGGGTCTAAGGTAGTAAAAATTCTAAGGCCCTCAGATTGTAAATCCGTTGCCTGATAATCGCGTTGTAATTGCCGTTGTACTAATTCAATAAAAGCTGGATAACTGGTTTGCAATGAGACTTTGGATTTAGTAATACCAAGTGGTGTGGCTTTAGCTGTTTTGGCTTGTATGGCATTGATGACATTCTGTTCTACTAGGATATCTAATACTAGGTTGCGGCGTTTTAATGCGCGTTTGGGATGGCGACGCGGATTATATCTTGATGGGCCTTTGAGAATTCCTACTAATAATGCAATTTGTGGTAAGTTTAGTGCTTGTACTTCTTTATTAAAGAAAAAACGACTAGCTAAACCAAAACCATGGATAGCGCGACCACCATCTTGACCTAAATAAATTTCATTGGCATAAGTTTCTAAAATACTATCCTTGCTATAACGCCTTTCTAAGGCTATAGCCATGATCAGTTCATTTATTTTACGAATTAGGGTACGTTTATTAGTGAGGTAGAAATTTTTAGCAAGTTGCTGTGTTAAGGTACTCCCGCCTTGTACCCAACGTCTAGCCCGTATATTGACCCATAAGGCTCGAACAATAGCACTGAGATTAACCCCATAATGGTTATAAAATTCTTGGTCTTCAACTGCTAGTAGTGTTTGTATGAAAAGTTTTGGTAGCTGTTTTTTTAGTATAATAATGCGGTCTTCTTGATCATTTGGATAAATACTGGCAATCAGTGCTGCATCTAAACGTACTAATGGCAAATCCTCTCTAGTAGTGGCATCTTTTAGTATAACTATTTTAGTATCATCAAATTGTACATCTAACAAGCGAGTTGGTTCGTTATTATCCCAAAATTTAAAGGCACGGGTTTTTATGAGTAATCGCTGTTCTGGTTGGCTATAGCTATAAGTGCCTTCTTTTTTGAGTTCTGGGGTTGTTTTATAATCTAGGCGTATTAGCTCATCTTGTAATCTGTTTGCGGTTAGTGTACGTCCTACATATAGTTCTAATGGTCTAGCATAAACTCGTGCTGGTAGTGCCCAGCGTTTACCATCAAACCGAATTTGTACCATCTTATCTAGATGTAATATATAGAGCACTCCTAAAAAGATTGTAGTTATTAGGGTCAATAATAGCCCATATTTAAATAGGCGTAACGTGATACGAAAAAAATTTGCCATGTCTTAGAGGTGTAGTCAAGATAACAATTTTAGTACATTAATATAATATAAGTAGTTTATTAGGATATATTAGGAAAGTCCAGAATTAATCATTCCTTGCCATCTATCAATTTAAAATATTATATTGTAAAATATAAATTTTTCAACTATTCTATTTTAGCTACCAAAAATTTTTAGAGTAGAACTATGGGAACAGTAAAAAGCTTGCCACCTAAGTAATAGCAAAAATTCAGAGTCCATGGAACTCGATAGTTATAAATCGTATTTCATAACAATAAGACAAAAGCTTCCTACTTCTTCCCATTAAAGAAAAAGTCGACATCCCAAATTGGGTTGTGGCCCAAAGGTTAGTGATTTTTAATTGATTGATTTATAAAAGCTATTCACGAGCAACAGTTGAATTATAATGATGAACAAAATTCCAAATAGCACCAATATGGTTTGTCAACTTTTTAGAAAATGCGAGTGTCTTTCTGACTAAAC
>LFCU01000058.1 GCA_001044195.1 Candidatus Achromatium palustre | reverse complement strand
CTATATAAAAGAGCCTTGGCTATTAAAGAACAGGTTCTAGGCCCGAAGCATCCCCTTACTGCTACAGGCTTAAATAATTTAGCCACACTTTACGATACACAAGGCCAATATGCCCAGGCAGAACCGCTGTATAAAAGAGCCTTGGCTATTAGAGAACAGGCTCTAGGTCCGAAGCATCCTGATACTGCTAATAGTCTAAATAATTTAGCCGCGCTTTACCACTCACAAGGCCAATATACCAAGGCAGAACCGCTGTATAAACGAGTCTTGGCTATTGTTGAACAGGCTCTAGGCTCTAAGCATCCTTATACCGCTACCAGTCTAAATAATTTAGCCGCACTTTACGATGCACAAGGCCAATATGCCCAGGCTGAACCGCTGTATAAAAGAGCCTTGGCTATTAGAGAACAGGCTCTAGGTCCGATGCATCCTGATACTGCTGGCAGTCTAAATAATTTAGCCTTGCTTTACCAATCACAAGGCCAATATGTCAAGGCAGAACCGCTGTATAAAAGAGCCTTGGCTATTAGAGAGCATCTGGGTCCGATGCATCCTAATACTGCTGCCACTCTAAATAACTTAGCCGAGCTTTACAGATCACAAGGCCAATATGCCCAGGCTTTGCAATATATTCGCCAAGGTAGTTGCATCTATTACCAGCGGATTTTGGAACATAGTCGTGCAGCCACTAGTAGTGAAAACAAGGAAAAGACTGGAGTTAAATATGCTTTTGCTTTGCATCTTAAGATTGCCGCCGTGCGTTTAGCCCAAGCACCTAATTTGTGTGCTGCATTAACGGCTGAAACCTTTGAGATTAGTCAGTTGTTTCATGATGGTACCGTAGGCAATGCCTTGGCCCAGATGGCAGCTAGATTTTCCAGTGGTAATGATGCCTTGGCTGATTTAGCTCGTGCCAAGGAAGATACCTTAAACATGTGGCGTAAAGCTGAGGCAGATTTAATTACTGCCATAGGTAAGCCTAATAATCAACAAAATCCTACGTTGATTCAAAATCTCCGCACTCGTAGCCAGGAACTAAAAACCAAGTTAGATGGCTTAACCCAGCGTTTAACCAAAGAATTTCCTGAATATGCCGCATTAACGATTCCTAAACCAATTGCTTTAGGACAAGTGCAAAGACTGTTGAAACCTGGCGAAGGCTTAGTTGCCTTTACCTTGGGATGGGAAGAGACCAAATCCTTTGTCTGGCTCATTACCCCTAATAGTGCCAGTTTCCGCCAAATTAATCGCACCGCCGAAGATATTGCTAAACAAGTAAAAGTACTGCGAGATAAACTTGATCCAGTTGCAAATACCAGATTAAAGGACGCATTTCCGGTAGCTGTTGCGCATAAATTGTATCAAGACATTCTTGGTCCAGAAACGGCACGATTAGCAGATGTGAAGACTTTATTTGTGGTTCCTGATGGAGCTTTAGAAAGTCTGCCCTTTAGCGTGTTAGTAACCGCACCACCCGTGGGCAATCCTGAAGATTATCAAAATATTGCCTGGCTCAGTCGCAAATTGGCCACTGTTACCTTGCCTACCGTATCTAGTCTCCGCGCATTGCGGACTTTGGCCACCCAACGTCAAGCATCTAACCAACCCTTTGTGGGCTTTGGTGATCCTAAATTTGCTGGTGATCCCAGTGCCAATCGTGGCGTTGGAGGCATTAGATTAATCGGCGATATTAACAGCGGTGTAATTCCAGCTAATAGATTAAGCACGATTCTGGGACCATTACCAGGCACAGCTACAGAACTAAAAGCTAATGCCAAAACTCTAGGAGCGGGAGCCAATAGCATCTTCTTACAAGAACGGGCAAATATTCCCCAAGTCTACAAAACTAGATTAAAAGACTATAAAGTGGTGCAATTTGCCACTCATGCCCTGGTAGCAGGTGAGATCAAGCAATTTCAACTTGGCCAAGCAGAACCTGCCATTGCCTTGACACCACCTGTTACATCTACAGCAGATAATGATGGTTTATTACGCGCCTCCCAAATAGCCAAAGATCTTAAACTCAATGCTGATTGGGTAGTCTTATCTGCCTGTAACACCGCAGCACCAGATGGCAGCTCTGGAGCACCAGGACTTTCTGGCCTAGCCAAGGCATTCTTTTACTCTGGAGCCAAAGCACTATTAGTCTCCCACTGGTCTGTGGTCTCGCAACCTGCTGTAGTCCTAACAGGCCACATGTTCAAACAATGGCAAGACAATCGCCAAATAGGCCGTGCTGAAGCCTTAAGACGGGCGCAAATGTACGTATTGGATAATCCTGACCGTAGCTACTATACGCATCCTGGAGCCTGGGCACCCTTTGTAGTTGCTGGAGAAGGAGGCGTAGGACGTTAAATTGTAAATCTTGCCGTGTTAAGCAGCGTAGGGTGCGCACAGCGCACCACTTTTCATGGGCAAAATTAGATAAAGTGTGCGATGCGCACCCTACCTGGCTCACACTATGCATAGAAATAACAACGAGGATATTTGATGAGTGCATTATCTATATTTAACTTTCAGGATAATATTATCCGAACCATTACTGTTAATAGCAAAATTTGGTTTGTAGGCATTGATGTTGCTAAAGCATTAGGATATGCCAACGTTGCTAAAGCAGTTACTCAGCATTGTAGAAAATATAAACCATTGAATTTATTAGTATGCCCAAATTGGGCAGGCAATATAAATCAGGAAGTTATGGGATTAGACTATAAAACCAATATGATACAAGAACCAGATCTTTACGCCCTTGTATTTGGTTCTAGACTTCCAGGTGCTGAAAAATTTCAAGATTGGGTATTTGAAGATGTCCTACCTACTCTTCGCAAAAC
>LFCU01000057.1 GCA_001044195.1 Candidatus Achromatium palustre | reverse complement strand
TGTCATAATATTGGGATTTTTTCATCAAATTGTAAACTGGAAAATGAAGGATGCCAAATTTTTATGCCCTTGAATAAAGGGCTGTAGGTTCTTAAAAGCCAGGTAGGGTGGGCATGGACTCATAGTGCCCACGCGGTATCATAATTTGTCATTTTTGTTTGGTTTGCGTGGGCAAACGATACGGCTGTTTGCCCACCCTACAGATTAAAATCTCAATTTGTGATGCGGTGTAGTATACCATGAATTATTGAGAAGTATATGATTAATATACTATTGATAAAACGATAAAACCGGATACGTCTACAAGTTGTGGGAACGCTATAAATCATAGGATGCAGAATGTCCAGGATGCGTTTCCATGCAGAGATTGGGAACGATAATTTATGGTTCCCACAACTTGTAGACGTATCTGAATGTCTACTAAATGGTTTAGATAATAATGCTTGAAATACCCAACACAATATCCAAAGAAACCATAGAACAAGCAGCAGACATATTAGCAAACGCAGATGCGCTTCTCATTATGGCAGGTGCTGGTATGGGAGTTGACTCTGGCTTACCTGATTTTAGAAGCAAGGAAGGCTTGTGGAAAGCCTATCCACCGCTTGCAAAGTTAGGCTTGTCCTTTGGTCGCATAGCTGATCCAAAATTATTTCGCACCCAACCCTATTTAGCATGGGCATTTTATGGACACCGCTTAAACCTCTACCGAGATGTGACCCCACATTCTGGTTTCTGGCAATTGCTATCGCTTGCAAAACAGAAAAAAGGTGGGTACTTCGTATACACTTCTAATGTGGATGGACAATTCCAAAAAGCAGGATTTGACACAAACAAGATAGTAGAATGTCATGGTTCTATACACCATCTGCAATGCACATTATCTTGTCAGAATCATCTTTGGGAAGCCGATAATATTCATGTAACGGTGCATATGCAAACTTTTAAAGCCTTGGAACCACTACCTTGTTGTCCTCGTTGTGGAGAATTCGCACGACCTAACATTTTAATGTTTGGTGATTGGGATTGGAACTCAAGTAGAAACAGAAAACAACATGATAGATACGTTGCTTGGCTCCGTAAAATAAAGGATCATAATTTTTCTTTAGCCATTGTTGAGATTGGGGCAGGAGAGGCTTTGCCAATGGTGCGATGGCATTCGCAACACATAGCAGAGGACTACAATGCTACATTAATAAGAATTAATCCACGTGAGTATACAGTACCAGATGGGCATTTATCCATACCACTAGGCGGTGCTGAGGCCCTCAACTATATTTTTAGATTACTTGATTAACTTCAATCTACGTGCTATTCCTATCTTGAAACCGTTGCCGCAATTGCGACCAATATTCCAAACGTTTTTTAATTTCTCGTTCAAAGCCACGTTCCACAGGTTGATAAAAAGTCTGGCGGGCCATTCCTTCTGGAAAATAATTTTGACCGGAAAAAGCCTCTGGTAAATCATGATCGTAAATATAATTATCACCATAGCCTTGCTCTTGCATTAATTGGGTTGGGGCATTAAGAATATGCTTAGGCGGCATTAAAGAACCGTATTGGTAAGCGGTCTTTTGTGCGGCTTTAAGTGCTGTATAAGTGGCATTGGATTTTGGCGCAGTAGCCAAATACACTATAGCCTCAGCAAGAGCCAAATCACCCTCTGGTGAACCAAGACGTTTATAGGATTCCCATGCTGCTAATGTAAGAGTCAAGGCTTGCGGATCAGCAAGCCCTACATCTTCACTAGCAAAACGCAGCAACCTTCTGGCTATATAATTTGGATCTTCCCCACCTTGAAGCATCCTAGCAAACCAATATAATGCAGCATCACAATCAGAACCGCGTAAAGATTTATGCAATGCACTAATGAGATTGTAATGTCCATCTTGAGATTTATCATAAAGTGGTAAGCGTTTTTGGACAAATTGGGCTAGAGTATCTAGTGTTATAGGTTCTGTAAAATTTGCTAGAAATAGCTCGGCAACCATTGTCAACAAGTACCGTCCATCCCCATCAGCCATACTCCGTAGTACCAATCTCGCTTCAGCCGTTACAGGTAGCGTACGTTGCCAAAACGCCTCTGCTTTCAAAATTAAAGCCTCTAATGCTGTATCATTCAGGGTCTTAAGTGTATAAACTTGACATCTTGAGAGTAGCGCGGTGTTGAGTTCAAAAGATGGATTTTCGGTAGTAGCACCAATCAAGATAACTGTACCATCCTCAACATAAGGCAATAGAAGATCCTGTTGAGTTCTATTAAATCGATGGATTTCATCTATAAATAATAAGGTTCCTGAATATGCAGTATTATGGCGGTTTTGCGCTGCTGTAAATATGTGACGTAATTCTGCTACACCAGATGCAACGGCAGATATAGATTGAAAATAGAGGTCTGTTGTAGCTGCTAATAGTCTGGCAATTGTCGTTTTACCACATCCTGGCGGTCCCCATAGAATCATAGATGTTAGGCGTTGCGCTGCTATCATGCGTCCAATTGGTGCTGCTTGAGCTAATAGATGTTCTTGGCCTACTACATCTTCAAGTTTTGTAGGACGTAATATATCAGCTAATGGCCGTGGATTAGTAAACAATCCTAGATTTGTATTATTTTTATACATTTGATTTCTACTTTGTCATCTTGACAATCGTAGGTTGGGTTGACATCTTCATCGAAGGACGTACTATAAATATTGGCATCCCTCATTTCCAGTTTACACTTTGACGTATCGTTGAAGTATCGTTCCCACGCTCTGCGTGGGAATGCAGTTGGTGACGCTTCGCGTCACAAAAATTTAAATTGTTCACTACTTTTTCGTCAAAGTGAAGGATGCCATTTTTGATCGTTTATCCACTCATTCGCTATACCATTGGTACAGAAGCATATTATGTTAAAATGATTACCAAATTTGAAAAGAACAACAGCGAATTTCCAAATTAGGCTTAAACTACTTTATCCTGAGTCTTGTCATGTCTTTGATAGCTGTTGGATGGATGCTTTGTACTGCATAAGATAACGGCAAGTTATAGGATGTGCTAAGGAACGAAGAGCATCCTATAACTTAACAAGTTTTTTTCCTTCCCACGCAGAGCGTGGGAACGACCACAAAGTACTTTTGGAAGCAAATGAAGGATGCCTATGGAGCTAATCTTTTTTCCTTTTTAAACCAGTTGCTTCTGATATAATTTCGCAAAAAGATTGAAAATTTTGAGACTTATTGCGAGAAGGTTTTATCTTTGCACCTATTGCCTTAGCAATTTCAATTTTATTTAGACCATACTTGTAATAATTAGCTCGCTTCAATATAAGCTCAAAAGCCTTCCAAGGTCCTGATATCTTATCTACATTACGATAGTTTGGCTGTCTGGGAATATCTTCTGGAACCCTGGTGTAAACAGATCGCACCGCTTGCCAATCCCCAAAATACCAAGATTCTAATTCTTCTCTCGCGATACAGCTTGCCACTTGCCATGTCGACGCTGTGGCTGTTTTACGACTCCGCAACTCTGCGGCTGTGATTATCTTTTCGATACGCCTCTTAATAGCATTATAATCACTATTACCTTGATTGGCTAACACTATCACACGCCAATCATCAGGAAGCCAATTGGCATAGCCTACAAGCCTGCTAGGTAAATTTTTTAACAGATCATCTTTGCATTGATGCGTATAAACATTAAAGCTTACGGCTTTGCCTAATAATTTAGGCAATAATGCATGCAAAAACATCTCAGTAGATGGTTCTGCTGCAAGTATTTCTAAATGGTTACCTTTCACTTATTGCTTCTCCGCAAGTTAGGTTGACCTTGTTTTATCAGTGGATCTCCTACTTTAAAATGCCCTTCGGTCCACAGATGGCCTAATGTACCACCAGCAGCGATAAATTCTGGAATACCATCAATATCAGCTACCGTTACAGATTGGGTATAGCCTTCCTGATCTCGATATAATAATCGGACCTCTTCAGCCCGCAACGCATTGAGAAACATTGGAGAATGAGTAGTAAATAAAAATTGTCCGCTTTCTGTGGCGGTCCGACATTTTTCCACTAATTCTTGTAATAAACGTGGATGTAAAGATCGCTCCGGAGTTTCGATAGTCGTAAACGGTGCCGGGTTATGTAACAGCAACATATTGGCTAATGTTGCGAGTGTTCCATCAGAGGCATAGCTAGCCAGTATGGGATGTTCGAATGGCTTGTCTTTAATCTGTAGAGACAGATTACCATCAGGCATCGCATCTGTTGATACTTGTTCTAACTGTGGGATAAGTGTACGTAAGTTCGCAATAATGGAATTTAAATGTTTTGGATTGTGCTCTCTTAAATATTGTATTACATTTGCCAAATTGTTGCCAGTTTTAGAAAGCCATGCTTGGGATTCTGCTTTAACCTGACCTTTAAGACTGTCAGTAGTAAAGTGAGAAAAATGCCAACTTTGGATAAACTCGCGTAATGTTGCCAATCGTGGATGTTCCGCTAGTTGGCCTAATACATTAACAGCAAGAAGGTCAGGTGAATGTAATGGAATTTCTAAACGTCGGGTTTGGGTATTGGGACGTTCGCCATTTGCAACAACTCCAACACCTTCTTTATATTCAAGAAAACGGTATGGCCGACCATTTGAACCATGGCGCCATTGCATCCATTCTTCTAATACTATTGGCGTACCTTTTCGTTCGTCTAGTACCAAATGATAGGTGATAAGTGGGAAAGTATATTCACGATATTTGATTTCAATTATTACCGGGCCGTCCGCGTTTTTGGTTTTTAGATTTTTGGCACGTCCACGGCGGTTCCAGGCATTATGTAACCCAGATTCAAAGCATTCTGATAAAAAGGCGAATGCGTCTAGGACGCTAGATTTACCGCTACCATTTGGGCCTATCAATGTGGTTAATGGTGTGAAATTTTTGAACTCAACTTTGTGTAAAGCTCGATAGTTATCTATTCGTAGATTTTCAATACGAATAGGTGTTGGAGTATTCGGAATGTAGCTCATAATAATATATGGTTCTCGTTACTTGTTTGTATCATCTTAATATTTTCGTTAGATTTATATCAAATAAATTTTTGGATAACTCTAATAGGTTATAGAAGCTTTTATGAATAAAAGGACAGTAGCATGTAGAGTGAGTTGTAACCTCACCGATAATGCAGTAGCGTAGTAATTTCTCAATAACGTATGGCCGCTGGTGCCAAGGCTCTGCCTTAGTACCTATTTTTGGTAGCTCTGCCACATATTTTTGAGTAGTAAAAAAGCGGCTTAAGCCGCCACACAAGGTTCCGAGGCAGAGCCTTGACACCAGAATGTGTATCAAATACCATAGCTTATTGAGAAGTTACCCCCAATTCTTTTTACCTATTTTGCAATATTTTCAAATTTTATAGGCTAAAACAGTTGTTGACTTTTAATATACTATCATATACTATCAACTACTAGCATAATTCTGATCTAAAAAAACCATTATTCCAATGAAAATAATGCAATAATTGAATAATATTTAGGACATCCTTCATTTTCCAGTTTACACTTTTTATCGTTCCCACACAGAGCGTGGGAACGATCCCGTGTAAAGTACTTTAGGCAAGCAAATGAAGGGTGCCATATTTAGAATAATCAAATATAAACTATAAATATATTAAGATATGTTTAAAAATTTGCAACAAAACCTTGGCAAGGTTATCAATCAGCTACGAGGCCAAGCCCGTCTTACAGAATCCAACATTAAAGATACACTACGTGAAGTACGTTTAGCTCTATTAGAAGCAGACGTAGCCTTACCAGTAGTAAAAGAACTTATCGAACAAATTCGTAACCAAGCCATAGGAAAAAAAGTACTAGAAAGCCTTACCCCCGGCCAAACTTTGATCAAAATAGTCTACGAAAAACTAGTTCAAATCATGGGAGAGGCTAACGAACAACTTAATCTAGCTACACAACCCCCAGCCGTAATATTAATGGCTGGACTCCAAGGCTCTGGTAAGACTACGAGTGTTGCTAAATTAGCACGTTGGCTTAAAGAAAAACACAAAAAATCCGTTATGGTTGTAAGCTGCGATGTCTATCGTCCAGCAGCTATTGATCAACTACAAACCTTGGCTTCAGAAGTAAATGCTACCTTTTATCCTAGCCATAATGTTGATAAACCTGAAGCTATTGCCACAGCAGCTCTAAAAGAAGCAAAACTAAAATTTGCTGATGTCTTAATTGTAGATACAGCAGGGCGCTTGCATATTGATGCTGCTATGATGAACGAAATCAAATCTCTACATACTATACTAAATCCTATAGAAACTATGTTTGTGGTAGATGCTATGACAGGTCAAGATGCTGCAAATACAGCCAAAGCATTTCATGAAGCCATCCCACTTACAGGAGTGATTCTTACTAAAACGGATGGTGATGCCCGTGGTGGTGCCGCATTATCAATTCGACACATTACAGGCAAACCCATTAAATTTTTAGGAGTTGGAGAGCGTTCTGTTGCACTAGAACCATTTCATCCAGATCGTATTGCATCCCGGATCTTAGGCATGGGAGATGTGCTCTCTTTAGTTGAAGAAGTACAGGCATCTTTCGATCAAGATAAAGTTGATAAATTAACAGATAAAATACGTAAAGGTAAGAAGTTTGATTTAACGGATTTTAAAATGCAGTTAGAACAAATGACAAAGATGGGAGGACTCAAGGGGTTAATGGAGAAGATGCCTGAGATAGGCCAAATGACTCATAAGAATGTTCAGACTGAAAATGGGGATCGCGAAGTAATTAGGATGATAGCTATTATCAATTCTATGACTTTAAAGGAACGAGCTTTTCCTGATACAATCAAAGCATCTCATAAACTTAGAATTGCAGCAGGCTCTGGTACTAAAGTTCAAGAGATTAATCGTATGCTAAAACAATTTAATCAAGCGCAAAAATTGTTGAAAAAGTTTAAAAATATAGCTGGTATGCAAAATATGTTAGGAAAGTTTGTAGGTGGACAAACGCCTAGAAAATGGATGTAAAACATAGAACGACAGTAACTTCTCAATAAGTTATGGCATCTATACATTCTGGTGCCGAGGCTCGGCCTCGGCACCCATTTTATTGGCTTTGCCACAGATTTTTAAATATTCTTGAATAGTAGTTATAGGATGTGCTTCGGGCCTCAGCGCATCCTATATGTGGCAAGGTACACACCATAAAGTTTGCTATTATGTTATCTAAAATTGATATGTGGTAAGAATAGGGTATCATTCATTTTAAGGAAAAGTAGTGAACAATTTAATTTTTTGTAGACTGCCTTACCACAGTAACTTGCGAAGGATACTTTTACGTGTTGTAACCTGGAAAATGAAGAACACCCTCCTTACAAGCTTTTAAAAAACATGGAAGTACAAGCTAATCAAACTACTGATACCCAAAAGCCAGGTTACTAACACTGGGCCAAAGGGTTGATCAAGAAGCAAAGCACTAATAAACGCCAATAAATAGGCACTAAAACCTACACTACTACTGATCCATATACAATTGCGCCAGTTATTTGCAAGCCGAAACCCTAACCAAGGAGGAATAAAGATTAGGGCGAAGGCTCCCATAAGTCCTATAGTCGTAGTACCTATTGCCATGCCTAAAGCAATTAGAATATCAAATCCCAAATGCCAACGCCAAGCCGCTAAAATATTAGCATTTTCATGCCCTGGAAATAAACGGGAGCGAATAATCCTAGGGGATAACCAGTGCCAAACTAGGATGATAAGTATGGCTAAGATAAAAGCTGCTAATAAATGCAGCCAAGTAGCAAAATAGAGCTGCCCTTCGGTTAAGGTATGTCCTATGACAGCTCCTAAAGGAGTATTGGCTGCAACTAATAGGGTTGCAGACCAGCCAAACAGGATCATCAAAGCGTAGACCGTATTGCCTTTGTGTTGACTCAAGGTCTTAAAACTTGCACCTATAAGTGCTCCGCCAACAGCCCCTAAGACAGCAGGTATTCCAATTGCTAATCCTAATAAAGCACTAAATCCGGCAAGATGAGCTAAACCTAAAGCGGCAAGCCATTCGTCACGTAAACGTAGAAGAGTGCCAAGTAATGGTAATAATATGGCTACTATTAACCCGACAGCCCATGGAATACGAAATAAAGGATCAAATATTAATGTCCAGTTAAAATTCATGGCTGATTTTTACTACCCGATTGCAGGCTTGGTTTAAAAAGGCTCGTTCATGGCTAACTAATAATACTGAACGGTGTCCTTGTTCTGCTGCTAAAATGTCAGCTAAAATAGTTTCGCCTACCGGATCTAAATTATTGGTCGGTTCATCAAGTAACACTAAATCAGCGTTACCACCTAAAATAGCCCACACTGCTAATAATTGGAACTGACCGCCACTTAAAGTATCGATCCGTTTGTTTAGCCAAGCTACTAAACGCTGTGGCGGAGATTTGCGTTGTGCTTGGGCATAATATAGATAATCATGGCCACTAAAAGGCATTTCGTTTAAGCGTACTGGTTGCTGCATTTGCCAACTTATGGTTAAATCTGGATGTTTATCAATATGCCCAGCAAAGATATGAGTAGTGTTGGCAATTGCTTTCAATATGGTTGATTTACCACAACCATTGGTACCCCAAATGCCAATTACTTCTCCAGGGTTTACTTGTAAGGATAGCGGGCCAACTACAGGTTGGCTATAACCTGCAACCAAGTCAATAAGTTGAATAAGATATTGATTGTTCTGATTCATTTTCATTAACAAATATTATGGCATCCTTTACGTATCCGCGAAGTTTCTATATTAAATGTAGTTAAACGAGTATTTTGTACCATTATTGTATATCATTAACAATTACTTTGGATAAAATGATTTATCTAAAATTTGCTCTATAGTATAAGGTGATGTTTTAGGAAACAAATCCTCAGCAATACCAGTTTCATAAGCAGCACGTTCTACAGCATCTGAATAAATTGCAACCAAAGTTTCTAGCAATAGCCGTCTTAAACTAGGACTTATTTTTAACAAACGAGATATTTGGCGCCTTTGCTCTCTAATCGTACCATCCCAACCGTGACTACGATGTCCTGGCTGTAATTGCCACTTTAAAAGATGCATAACCAGAACATCAAGACGACTCATAAGTTCACGACGTTCCCTGGCACTCATTCCGTCTAATTCCTCAACCAAAGCATCTATATCAATTTCAGAAAATTTATGCTGTCTTAATAACTGTGACGTTGCTGATGTCCAAGCATAAAAATCATTGTTATATAATTTTTCTGACGAATACATAGTTTTATTTAGCTATTATAATAGTAAGGCTTATGGGGATAGTTAATTTTAGCTTAGATTTAATTAAGTTAAACATTAGACATTATACCGATTTTAACTAAAATCTCGATTTCATAATGAAAAATTAAAAAATTTATCTATTAAATTCAATTGATTATAAAAATCGGTATAATGTCTAATGTGACAAAGCATGTAGGATGGGTAGAGCTACAGCGAAACCCATCATCATTTTAAGCTAATAACTCATACACGGGCGTATCCGCTATGTGGGGGAGTCTCCTCTAGCCAATTATTGTGCGTTGGTTGCAATTAAACCATGTAGGGCGGAAGAGCGAAGCGATCCCGCCTCAATTTTAATAATACCTAAATTGGGTAGCATAGGACAATCTAAAAAATTATGAGATAGAATAACATTTTCATAATAGGCGGGATCGCTTCGCTCTCCCTACGGTCTCCCCCATCTAACGGATACGCTCCTCATACACTACCAAAATCGTAATTTTATATTAGGATTTATATTAAGATTTGTCAAACTAAAAACTGGATAGTAAAGCAATACCATTATGCCACCTGTGATATTTCTTATGGGGCCAACCGCCGCTGGCAAAACAGATCTAGCGATACATTTAATTAAACATTTTCCTATCGAAATCATCAGTGTAGACTCAGCTCAAGTGTATCGAGGCATGGACATTGGCACTGCCAAACCTAGTGCCGCAATTTTGGCGCAAGCTCCGCATAGACTCATAAATATTCGAGAACCATACGAACATTATTCAGCAGCAGATTTTCGTGCTGATGCTTTAGTGGCGATGGAACAGATTGTTAATACTGGTAATATTCCATTATTAGTAGGTGGTACTGGATTGTATTTTAGAGCTTTGCTTTATGGACTCTCAGAATTACCAGCAGCGAATGAAACTATACGTACCCATTTAGAACAAGAGGCAAAGAAAAGAGGCTGGCAAGCACTACACTCTGATTTAGCACGTATTGATCCAGTTGCTGCGACCCGTATTCATCCCAATGACCCACAACGTATCGAACGCGCATTAGAAGTTTGGCATTTAACAGGCCATCCTTTATCGGTGTTGCAACAATGTTCTAACAAGCCAATTTTGCCATATCAGACTTTATTATTGGCTTGCGCTCCCAAAAATCGTGAAATCTTACGAAATCGTATTGCGATCAGATTTAAGATGATGCTAGATCAGGGTTTTGAGCAAGAAGTACGCAATTTATTGGTAAATGTTGGAAGGGATGCTCCAGCATTTCGCTGTGTTGGTTATAGGCAAATGGTACAATATCTACTTGGTTTTATAGATGAATCTACTATGGTACAGCATGGTATTATTGCTACTCAAAGACTAGCGAAACGGCAATTAACTTGGTTTCGTGCTGAATCAAAGTTACATTGGTTGTATGATGAGGATGGGGATTTATATGAATTAGCTTATTTGCAAGTGCGGGATTGGTTGGCTCAGTTTTCTAAAGCTGATAATTAATTCTACTTTGTTAGAAGGGTGCGCATTGCACACCATAAAATTTATACATTATTGCAAAGTTATGTAAATTTGCATATATTTTAAGCTCGACTTTGGCCATTTCAATAAAAACAAATAGATACAAATATGATAACATAAAT
>LFCU01000056.1 GCA_001044195.1 Candidatus Achromatium palustre | reverse complement strand
TTTCATATATTTTTCATGCAGGATGTAGGTTTAGTATACTTTTTGAGAACTTTTGACTGTCCAGTTATCATCATCTTTGCCTACAACTAAGGTACCAATACGAACTTCTGAATCTTGATCTCCAACAACTGCCCCTGGAATAACTTCAGCAGAATAGCGAAAAATGTTTTGTACATGTTCCACAACAACAGAAAATACATTTGTCATCGCGGTTCTTTGCACATTATCTATGCTCATCTTTTGTTTCAGGACATCGGCAATACCTTCCAAAAGAATTTGCGAAAAGTTACCTGTAACACTTAGGTATACTCCCTGATCATTTAAATCTTTACGATATTGATATAGATCGTGTATCATTATAGATTAATATCTCCAACTAGATATAAAGTGTAACGATTAAATTTTAGATGCAAGTTACTGTAGCTTATTGTAATACAATGTCAAGTTTACGAACTTTGTTTGATGTATCTGAAATAATTACCAAACTTGGATTACAACATAACTAAAGTTATTTCACACCACAATCCAAACATCCTTATTGGTTGGCAAACTTATAGTAAAAGCAGCTCCTTCATTGGGCACTGAATCAACTGTTATACGCCCATTATGCTGTTCCACAATCTGAGAACAGATAGCGAGATTCAAACCTAAGCCTTCACCCACTTCTTTGGTGGTGAAGAATGGTTCAAATACCTTGCTAAGTTGATCTTCTGGAATCCCTTTGCCATTATCTTTGATAATTATATGAACTTGATCTTCATCCCCTTTAGTAGTAATAGTAGTATTAGCGAGATAGCTTTGTCCTTTTAATGCATCAGCAGCATTATTTAAGATATTTAGAATAACTTGATTGATTTGAGCTGGTGCGCATTTAATTTGAGGCAGGGTACCATAATGTTTCGTTACCACTATATCTTTCATGGCTATGTGGGCGATCAATAAGGCATTTTCAATACATTCATGTACATCAACAAATTTTATCTTAGCCTGATCTAAGCCAGCAAATTCCCGTAAACCGATCACTAGATCGGCTATTTGCGTTACGCCAAACAGGGCATCATCAAGCATGTGTTTTACTGTTTCCGATATATCCTCCTTGGTAAGCTCTTGAGCAATCGCAGTAAGTTTACCCAATGCGATCAATGCAGTAGATATCTGATTTTCAGTAGTATAGCTTTGCTTAACTAACTGTTCTAGTTGCCGATATTGCTCAACAAAATCTTGTGCTGTTAACAGATTATTCTTTATATATCCCAATGGAGTGTTGATTTCATGAGCTACTCCGGCAACCATGCGTCCAAGTGAGGCTATTTTTGCTGATTGCACTAATTTAGTCTGGGAGTCTTTAAGATCTTTAAGTGCTTGGGCAAGATCTTCATTGCTTTTATGTAAATCACTGTTTGCTTTTTTAAGCTCCTTTTTTTGAGCTTCTATCCGTAATTCCTGATTATCACTGCGATTTATTAAGCGCCGAAATTGTTTGTACATTTTCTGATACTGATTAAACAGTGTCAAAAATTCAGGTAGTAAGGGATTTTCTTTATAGGCTTGATCTTCCAGTACTGATTTGGCATTGTGAATTACTTTTTCTTCGGCACCAAAAATTGTATCATCAGTGGCAGCGAACTCTATTTTGCCTTTTTTTACGGTATCGTTATCCTCATTAGTAGTTTTGTCTGCCTTACCAACAACACCCTGTATTTTTTTAACTATTGTTTTGATAATACCTATCATGTAGTGGCCCCTTAAATAGCCGTTTAATTTTAGATTAGATTGATAAAATCTTGACTGCTCAATACTCTAATTTTGAACCATAATGGATTATTTATGTAGAATTTGGTTTTGTCATTTCTGCCAAAATTCCAACAATTTGATTGATATTTTTAATTGAATATTCGTCTAAGTCAATAAACGCAGTGTTATCTGTATATCTTAAAAACCGCCAATTACTCCCAGTTGTAATTGCACCATATATATTTGGTAAATAAATTTCATCTTTGGCATTAAAGATGTTTGCTGCATACATTTCAGCTATACGAGGCTTCGATCTTTATCAACGTCAAAGTTTACTCCAGAAAAAAGGCTTATTCTATCCTCAAATATTCTTTTTATTTCTTTTTATTTCTATTAAAATATTAATTATTATCATTTCCGAACGAGCTTTTTCTGTTCCTATTGCCAGCGCAAGTGGTACATTGTATTTTAAGATATTTAGCAATAACTCACTAACTGCAATTTCTTGTATATGGGAAAAGAGATTTCTTTTTTCAATTATGTTTACACCAAGTTCTTCTTTGACCCTTTTTAATGTAAAATCATTATATGCCATATCCATCTATCCAAATCATAGGTATTCGGGTTTTTTATCCTTAATAATCAATTAATTAAAATTGCAATTTTTGACGTGTCCAAGAGCCAGGTAGGGTGCGCACTGCGTACCATAAATTAACTTTTCATTTGATATGCAAAAATAAAAGGTTGTGGTTTTAAAAATCTTTATTTATAAAAAAGTGCGCAGTGCGCACCCTACCTGGCTTACGAGATATGATAAAAAAAATAACAACCATCTGATATTTGTGATCTATGATAAATATAACATAGCATTATAATCTAAATGTTGATTCGCGTGGGTAAATTATACAGCAGTTTATCCACCCTATCTGACTAACTTTTGAACATCGAGTATAAAATGTCAACAACTTATACCGCTTCTAAGTCCTTAGAGTTTTACAACATCCACACCTGTGTAAACTGCAATGCGCAATTCAAATATTTGATGAAACGTAAAGTGAAGGGAACAGGAAGCACTGAACAAGAAGCCGAACAAAAAGCTGAAACCTCTCTTCAGGAAAAATTTTTGGAGTTGCTGCTGGAAGTAGATATGCATGCATGTCCAACCTGTGGCATGGTACAACCGGAAATGATCGGTGCCAAGCGTGCTGCCAGTACGTCTAGACAGTTAATATTGCTGTCTATTATTATTGCAATATTAGCCATTATGGTAACTGCCAATACTTTTCAACTGGGGACAGCGATTTGGGTAGGCTTAACAGCTTATGGTGTAATCGCTTTGTGGTATTTAAAGATTGTATTTTACAATCCCAATTCCAACCTGCGAAAACAATTGCAAAAAGCCAAGCAAGAAATACAGAAAAATACATTGACGTTGATGAAACCTGGCAATGCCATTCGCAAAACTTATCTTTCACCCAAAGCAATGACAAAAGGTCCTGGCATGATAGCTATGGTGATGGTAGGCATTTCCTTATTATTATGCATCATGCCGGAATTATGGCGATTAACGAACAGTTGGCAAACCAATGCCCATTGGTATCCAGAAGTAATAGGTACTGGCGACACTTCAACTTTTTATTTTAACGAAGTTGTTGGAAACTACTGGCGCGGGAAAGCAACAGCGAAAATTCTCAAAAGTGACAATCCTCATATAAGCAAGGATTACACATTAAAGGCTCAAACTCCAGACAGTGACTGGACAAGTTCGATTAGAGGTCGGCGTTTATATAAATTCAACTCATCATCATCACCACCACCATCATCAACTATTTATACCAAAATAACCATCCCTGACGAGCAAGAATTGGCTAGCAAAACAATACAAATTTCGATTAATATAATTTATAAATATCCTGTTATACGAGAAAATATCGTATCTTATACCGAAAACGGTGAAATAAATGAAACTGTAGCAGTCAACCTAGCTCACTCTGGTGCTGGCACTTTATACTCTAATATGTTTTGGCTAGGCGTAGTAGGAGGTGGACTGCTTCTGTTCGGTTTGATCTTATGGACACACAGGCTAGCTATAAATATGAATGGGAATCCCCGTGAAACTCTATTGCCAGAAGATGAAGAAGCACGGTTAGATGCGATTATTGAAGCGTAATCGTACATTCAGATAGCCAGGTAGGGTACGCATTGCGTACCTTTTATAGTCCAAAAGTAGTTTACACTTTATAAGAAGGATCACTCAAAGTAAAATAAATTTTTTCTTAACGTAAAATATGGCATCCTTCATTACCCGGTTTACAACCCTTTTGTTTTGTTTTATTACAATTTATGTTATCATATTTGTATCTATTTGTTTTTATTGAAATGGCCAAAGTCGAGCTATCGCAAAATGATTAAAAGCCAGGATTCCAGTAGCATCGTGACCGTGTGATGCCTGTATAGTATTCATGGTTGCAAGAGCTGTAATAGTAGGAGGTGAATTATCAAAGCGTATTTCACCGCATATTCCACACATATAAAAAACTCCTAGTCTTGATTATTATTCCTAATTCTACTGCTTTCTGTGGGCATATAAATATATTGATAATCCTATATAAAATTATGAATAAAAGTAACTTATGGCCAAGAAGAGTATAATAAGTGTGTACTATCAATACTTATAAAGCTAATTATACGTAGAATATTATTATCCACAGAAGGCGGTAGAATCAGCATTATTATACTCGACTATTGCTTAAACAACAACTATGATCGATTGATGTTTGTGTCTTGAACTGTGCGATTACGCTGCGCTAATCGCACCTACATGCCTAACTGACCTTGTTTGATTCTAGAATGTTTTTTCAAGAAGACGATTTGCAGCAGCCGAATAAGGCATGGCTTCCTCACCATATATTTCATCAAGCCCAAAATAGCTTAAAATTTGAATAGCGCGTTTGGCTTGTTTTGAGCTTATATCTTGATTCCATGCATTAATAGAATTTTTGCCGAGTTTAATTGCGCTATCTTTTCTTGACATAGCAGATGGGCGATCAAATTTATCAAATAATGCTGGTTTTAATGGCAGCTCAAGGAAGGCAAACAATCGAGAAAGTTCGCGTTCTGGATTATCCAACATTTCCTCGTAAAACAATAAGTGAATCTCATTTGGACTGAATTGTCCAAGGGGAACATAATTTTCTATAGCCCATTGAAAAATACCATATTCGAAATTATCTTGAAGGTCGTTTTTCAAGTGAGCAAATGGTTTTAAAAAATCTTCAGTAAGTTCAGTTTGCTGCTCTAAACCCGCTAGTATTTTCTGATTTTCCCAGCCTAATTTTAGCCGTGATACGGCTACAGCACAAGGATGGCGCATTATAAAAACGATTTTTAATTGTGGCATGACTTGGACTTTAAGCCATTTTAACAATAAATTGGCGCGAATATCCTTAATGAGCCTTTTTCGATAGGTGATTGGCTCATTAAAACGATCAGTCCATTCATTACGAAAATCACCTTGAAGAATCCGCAAAGCGGGTTTTTGGAAACAAGGCTCATTATTCGTTACTCGCAAGTATTGTCTTTGTTGAAAATGATCGACAAAAGGTACTTTATTACACCAAAACGGTTCAAATATTATGCGATAATCACGCTGGTAATTTATGAGTTCCTGAAGCCAAGTGGTTCCACTTCTCCCTGAACCAGCTACAAATGTGATGTTATTATTTGCTAAATCAAGAAAGTCCTTTTGAGAAAGCATGGTTAGATTTTTTGTAACCTCTCAACAACGTATTACAAAATACTTGTGTTGTGAATATTTGAACTATATACCATGACTTAATTTTAGAAACTACAATTTTTTTTATTATTTTTTTGCACTGGTTCAAAAATATTTGAATATTCCGCCTCTAATATATTACTCGCCTATCCAGTTTTTTGACTTGATAAATTTGTAAGGCGGGAGAGCGAAGCGATCCCGCCAAATTTACTAATTTGAAACAATGCCTAAATTGAGTAGAAAATAGCAGTGTAAAAAATTGTGACATTTTCAAAAAGGCGGGATCGCTTCGCTCTCCCGCCCTACATCTGTCATAAGAAGCTAAATTAATTTAAAAGTCAATATTATAAAACTGGATAGTCGAGTATTATTAATTTTTAATGAAATAAAATATTAAAATACTTATTTTTATGTGCTTATGGTGCCCATAGGTACGATTACGCTACGCTAATCGCACCTACGGCTATGATTCGGGCGGCATTAGATGGCCAGTTATTGAAGCCACATTTTGCCAATAACGCAACGCACATCGTTTTGCCCCTTGAATGGGTGGACCAAATTTATGTGGATGTGTTACAGCATAGCGTTGATCGTCATTTTCAGGTGTCACTTGCCATTCGCTCATAATTTCTGGCCAATCCACTAATGCAATCTCCATTTTTTGGCTAGCCCAACCAACTGTCCAATCAATACTGGTTAAACCCAGTTCCATTGGTCGACGACGCAGTGCTGGAGTGATTACCCAAGGTGGTGGAAGTTCCGCTAATGCTGGATCGAGAAAGAACTTGGAGGTATACAGTTTTTTAACTATATCAAGCGTGAATCCAATACACCCTCCTTGCATCGAAACAAGTCCTGGTTGCTGCTGTAAGGTACCAAAAATACAGGGTTGTTCTGGCAATGCCTTAAATGTACGCACAATGCGAGTATCTGGATCAATTTTGAATAGATAATTGGTTTCGTTAGCTAACAGAAAAAGGCGTAACATCTCATGAACGATTTCACCGCCCTTGTTGATAGTAAAAAGACGTTCTCCATAATAACATTCCGCATTATATTCTTTAGCGATATTGGCGATAGCGGGATTCGGATCGCCATCAGATCTTAGCATTAAACGACTCTGTGGATAGATCTTTCTAAGTTGCGTCAAACATACTGCTAATAAATCAGTATCCTGGTATACATTCAAATAGAATGTGCAATCAGTTTGATTTGGTTTCATGATTTAAGATTCATATTCCTTCTTATTGTGTCTTAGAGCATTGTAAGATGTTGGATGTCAGGAAAATACTGATTCATCAATGCACGACAATAGTGCTCAACTTTTTGTTCAAAAAAATCACGATCTAGTTGCCAAAGTAAATGATATTTTTTTGCTGCACGATATAAGTGTGAGTCAGATGAATTAAGTGTGGCAACTGGTATTTGTAAAAATTGTGCTATTTTTGCCATACTAAACTCAATTTCGTGGGTTCGTATAATCAGTAGTCTTTCTGGGGGTACAGTTGCTAAAACATTTTGATTGATCTTTTGCCAATACGATAAATAACCGTCTAGGGTATAGAGTTTATGTTCAG
This sequence comes from Candidatus Achromatium palustre, assembly GCA_001044195.1. Lineage (GTDB taxonomy): Bacteria > Pseudomonadota > Gammaproteobacteria > Chromatiales > Chromatiaceae > Achromatium > Achromatium palustre. Next base: position 10,479 of record LFCU01000056.1, on the reverse strand, counting down.
CCAATATCTTTTCTGATATAGTGTGCTGAAATAGCGATTTTTTGAAACAAAAATCTCGATAACGCCACCAGAAAGCCATGTCTTCGCTACGTTGAGCATTGAGTTGATGATTTAAACAGGAATCCAGCCAAGAATAACAATCTCGGATCGTTAAAATAAATTTAGCATTGGGAAACTCGGTAACAAGATTTTCCACGAAAAAACCTAGTGGATTAGAAGATTCTAATTCCAAATTCAAGCGTTGATCGCGCTCTTTGAGTTGTTGATTGAGTTGATTTTGTGGTTGATTAGCCAAACACAGTTGGACTAATCGATAATGTTCTGGTTCATGAGCCGCACGGTATTGTGGTTGGAATATTCCTGCTATCGAGTGGGTGCCAGATTTTTGCGTTCCAACACAGTAGGCTTGAAAAGCTCTTTTATTCATTTAAAATTATGCCAAGTTTAGATTCGCGATTGTAAATTCAATCAACCTTTTTTTATTTACTTAAATAGCATTAGATATTATCCGAAAGCCTCTACCATCCTAGCAAACATAAGATGATGGTTAAGATATAGATTCCTGCTTTCGCAGGAATGACTAGTTTCGGATAATGTCTATTGTAGGTTGGGTTGCCATCCGTTTAGCAATCCAACATTATTATAAGATGTTGGGTTAACGATGAGGCTGTCAACCCAACCTATAGTTTACTTTGCGCTTTCAATTCAAAATACATCTTTGCACCTTGTAATTCATTGGCTAATACTTGATACTGGTTTTGTCCAAATCCTGGTGTAGTTGTCAGTGACCGTTTCATACCTTCATACCAATAATTCACAAACCCTTGGTCGCTCATACAAGCGTAATATGCACCTCTAGCAATATCGTTTTGTTGGCGTAATTCATCTACTTGCTTGCCTAGCTTGCGTTGGTGATGGTGGTAAACCACTAATTGAGGCAAATATGCTCCAGTAAAACCATTCATCACAGCCCTACCAAGTAATTCAATATCTTCGCAACGTAATTGTGTTCCAGCACCTAGATTGGGATTAAACCCCCCTACTTTTTCTATGATGTCACGGTGGATTACCATATTAGCACCTTGAATTGTACCAGCAGATATAAAACTATCTGCTGGAATTAAAAAAAATTCATTATGATAATTAACGCTTACCATCGCATCGCTTTCATCCCACAATAGAATACGTCCACCACAGAATTGATAACGTTCTTTATCAAAATGCTGTTGTAGCTTTTCAATGTAATCGTTCGCTAGATAACAATCATCATCGGTAAAAACTAATAATTCACGAGTAGCAGCCTCAATACCTAAATTACGTGCCAAGCCAAGTCCAGGCTTTGAAGCTGTAAGGCATTTGACAGAATACGTCACATTAATGACATGATTGGCCATTATTCTGGCGGTTTCATCGGTAGAGGCACTATTTACCAAGATCAGTTCAACATCATAAGCCTCAAATGATGCGTTAGGTATTTTCGTTAAGCATTCTGCAAGCTGACTTGCGCGGTTTCTTGAACAAATTATGACGCTAAGACCTTTCATATTGTATTCATCAAAGAAGATTTATATTTTATGATTAAACCAAAAAAATAAGCGTATACTTGTATAGATATATTTTTTATCGTTCCCACGCTTTGCGTGGAAACAATTCGTGTAGAGTACTTTTGGAAGCAAATGAAGGATGCCGTATACTTGTATAAATGTGTTTATGTACACTTAAAAATGGAGTTTAGTAAAGATGGATAAGATTGTCCATACAATCCAAACAGATCCTAATTTTATCGCAGTTGATTACAAATATGTAATTAGTTTAGGACATGCTTGTCAGCCAATCATACATCTTAAAAGGAATAACTTAAAACAAGCTAGTTTGCCATTAGATGTAATAGTAACTCCATCAAGCGGATTAATCTCTTTATTCGAGACGCATTTTGATAAATTTCTTGACCAAGAGTGTCTTGTAGCTTATGAACATCGTGCACCTTACCATGAAAAAATTGTTAATACATTTTATAACTTAACTTTTTTTCACGATTTTTCCGTTGGTGGGCTTATAAAAGAACTACCAACTGTTCAAGAAAAATATGCCAGACGGATTAAGCGTCTGTATAATATTTTGGCATCAGCAGCACCAGTGCTTTTTATAAGAACCCAGCTTGATGAACAAAGTGCAAAACAATTGACATGCATCCTAACGATGCAATTTCCAAACTTAGTATACACCATTTTAGTCATTAATCGAGAAACAGAAGAGCTAACTGATTGGGATATTTCAAATGTTATTAAAATTAACATACAATTTGCTGAAAATTCGGAAGCAATGAATCCTGTCTATGATCCACTTTGGCAAACCATCTTTTCTTGCTTTTCGTATGATCTTATAGATTAATTCTTTGTTACAATTTTAATATGATAGAGACCTCATCCAATTCTTATTATAGCCAATTCGATAAAGCTAAAACTATATTAGTAGAGCCAGTTGACTATGCAACAACAGAGCGAAATTATAAATTAGGTGTTATCGCCAGTTATCGTGATAACCCGTTACAAGACCGCAAGCAACAATTGGCAACCTTTGTCCCTTTTATGACTAACTATTTAATGCAGCTAGGTACGAATTATGAATTTTGCATTATTGTTGTAGAACAATCAGACGATGATCGCAAGTTTAATCGGGGTAAATTACTTAATGTAGGATTTATGTTAGCAAAAGAACAGGGTTGCGATTACTGTATTTTTCATGATATTGATCTTTGTCCTGACGATAACATGTTAGGATATTATGGTTTATTTCCTTATGCGCCATTACATTTAGCGGCAGTTTGGCCAAAATATCAACATTTAGAACTATTTTTCGGCGGAGTATGTTCATTAAGTATGGAGCAGTTTACAATTTTGGATGGGTATCCTAATGACTTTTGGGGATGGGGTGGAGAAGATGAGGAATTGTACCACCGAATCGTTGACCACAACATGATGATTTTGATCCCAAGCAAAGGTAGTTTTGTTGAACTAGAACATATCCATACCAAGACTATTCCCGATGCTGTTAATCAAAAAAGATTTGACCAGATCGCTCAACGTAAGCATCAAGTTCAAAGTAATGGTATTTCTAATCTACAATTAACAAAACTATATGAACCAGAAAAATTAAACAGTCATGCCAGTAAATATCTGGTTGTCTTATAGCCACATAATCCTGCAATAAAAATAGCAAAAAATAGAATCAAAATGAACGATACCATTACTGTCTTAACAGTGACTCGGCAACGCCCTGAATTGCTGCAACGTGCTATACGATCAGTAAACCAGCAGGACTATGCAGGCAAGGTGCATCATCTTATCCTTATTGATGATTGTATGGATACTTATGCTATGCTCACACAATATCACAGCACCAATAATAATTTAAGCTGCTTTTTAAGAGCACGCTCATCAATAGAGGCGAGCGGGCCTGAGCATCTGGCTAAACTGCGCAATCTGATGGGGCGCATGGCAGAAACTCAGTGGATATGTTTTCTGGATGATGATAACGAATATGAATCGCATCATTTAAGGAAACTAGTAGAATGCGCACATCAGACCAATAGTTTGGCAGTACATTCATGGATGCAAGTATTTAACTTTGATGGTACTCCCTACCTGCAACAACGTTGGCCTTGGTGTCGGGACGAAGAAGAAGGAAAACTTCGCTATCGGGAATTGGCAAGTAGAGGCATGATTGCCCCGGGTTCTAATGTCATTAAAGATGGGATTAATAATTTACCCTATCGATGTGTAGATACCAGTGAATGGCTGATTGATCGGGAGCTGTTTTTGCATAATCAAATGTCTACAAGTTTTTCTTATGAAGAATGGGTTACTAATAAAGCCGAAGATGACAAATTGCAGATGCAACTTCTAGCTGCAAAAGTGCCAATTGTCTGTAATAAAGTTGTGTCTTTAAAATATTATTTAGGCGGATATTCTACCAATCACGATGGTCAGTATGCACATTCCCAAACTTGGAAATGGCAAAGCACCGAAACTCAATGCTAGATTATAAATCTCACGACTTCTGAGAACATAATATCATGATGACTCAATTCAAAATAAGGCCTGTCAATAAGATCAAACACATCCTATAAACTTGCTTTATAACCCACTTGTTCCACAGCCTGAATTAAACTTTGTGGGTCTAAGTTTTCTCCCTGTATTTGCACTATTCCCGTTGCTAAATCGGGAATAGCTGACTCTACAGCCTCAAAGCTCTCTAAAGTAGCTTGTACCCGATTAGTGCAATGATTACAACTCATACCTACAACTTTAATAGATAAATTTGACCTCGATAAATTTGACATAGATAAATTTGACATAGATAAATTGGCCTGGTTGCTAAAACGTTGTTGCAAGCGTCTACCTTCCAAAAATAGCAATATGCCTACAATGAAAACCGTAGAGATCATAGCAATTAGTGATGGAGTATGCCCGTGTTGCATGGTAATTGGCACAGTCTTAAATAATACAAAATCAAAACCTAACCCAAACAATATACTCATGCTTATTACTATACTTAAATATATAACTAAAACTTGAGCTCCCAGGACTCTATAGACTCCTCCAATGGTAGCCAAATTTGTAGCTGGGCCTGCCATTAAAAATACCAATGCCGTACCAGTTGGCATCCCTGCTGCTATTAAGGATGCAGCAATGGGAATAGAACCTGTAGTACAGACATATAAAGGAATGGATATTAGCAATACTGCTAACATCCCTAAGCCTCCTTGGCTCCAGGCTTGATTTGCAAAATAATCTGGTGGTAGCAATGTAGTTATTAGTGCTGCTGCTAATATTCCACCTAAGATCCACAAATCAATCGCTCCCAATAAATCAAATAAGGCATAACGCCATGCACGTCTCAAACGTTGGTAATGAGTCTCAATAACGGCATTTCTAGATATTATTGGTACAGAGTGTTCTACGTGGAGCGTAAATTTATTAACTAAGATGCCCCCAAGTAGACCCGTTACAAAAGCTGCTATAACTTTGAATATTGCAAACGGCAATCCCAATAATGAAGCACTTACTAATATAGAATCTACTCCAGTTTGTGGAGTACTAATCAAGAATGCTACTGTTGCCCCCTTAGAAGCACCTTCATTGCGTAAGGCTAATGCTGTTGGCAAAACCCCACAAGAACATAAAGGCATCGGCACTCCAAATAAAGCCGCTTTCCAAACACTAGATAGATTGGGTTGACTAATTCCATTATGTATGAAATTGGTAGGCAAATAGGCATATAGCAAGCCAGCTATCGCAAGTCCTAATAATAAAGATGGTGATAAATCTAGGAAAATCTGCCAAAGATTAAAGAAAAATTGTTCTAACATAATAGTTAGTTCCTAAAAATATAAAACAGCAGCAAACTGATAGATGTTAGTACCATGCCAGTGATTACACCTAAAATGCTTATTTTTAAGTTATAATACATATCACTATCATGGTTTGCTATACTTTCTTGCACCTTTGTTTGAAAAGCAAATATCTTACCACCTATCCGATTCCCTAAAATGCTAAGTGTATCTGTAGCGTAGATCAATAGCTTACGATACTCACCACCTATCCGATTTCTTAAAATTCTAAGTGTATCTGTAACGTAGATCAATAGCTTACGATACTCACCACCTATCCGATTTTTTAAAATTCTAAGTGTATCTGTAACGTAGATCAATAGCTTACGATACTCACCACCTATCCGATTTTTTAAAATTCTAAGTGTATCTGTAACGTAGATCAATAGCTTACGATACTCACCACCTATCCGATTTTTTAAAATTCTAAGTGTATCTGTAACGTAGATCAATAGCTTACGATACTCACCACCTATCCGATTTTTTAAAATTCTAAGTGTATCTGTAACGTAGATCAATAGCTTACGATATAACTGATAGGCGGCAAGGTTTGCTATTTGCACCGGTGTTTGAAAAGCAAGTACCACAGCCTGAATATCTTCCTGTTGATTAGCATTAGGAGTTTGACTGGCTAATTCTACCAATTGAGTAGCCGCAACTTGTGGGGAATCTACTAACAGCGGAGCAATATTTTCATTATTTAGAGCTGAATGGAGACCATTGCTACAAAGCAATAATTTATCTCCAGATTTTAATGTAAAAGGTTTTAACGTAGCATCTATATCTGGAATTGTTTCCATGCCTAAATAACTAACAAGACCATTGCGTTCAGGAAAAGTATCAATTTTAGATAGAGATAACTTACCATCCATCACGTTTTCCCGCATAAGCCTGGCTGCGGTTTGCTCATGAGTAAGTTCAACTAATTCATTATCCCGCAAGCAATATAATTTATTATCACCAACTGCAATCCAATGTAATATATATTCGACAATAATTATAATAACAATAGAGACCCCAATTGCTGTAGGTTGTGAGGTTTTAGATGCTACATCACGTACTATTTGATTAGTCTTTCTAATAGTACGTTGTAGAGCATTAGGAATATTAGTTTTTAATGTTGGGTGTTGATAATTTTTGAGTACTGTTTTCAGTGCCGAATACGCTGCTGTACGTTCTGTCTTTAAGCCACTTACGGCATTAGTTAGCACTGCGATACAAAGCTCAGATTTTCCTGATGCTTCAGTTCGTATTTGTGAGGATAGGAGTGGTTGTTGTTCATTGGTTTCGCTAATAATTTGGGTGGCGTGACCAGATATGATTTTCATGCTGTAAACTGATTTAAACTATAAAACTATAAGATTGTAATTGATATGTTGGGTACATTTAGTACTCTACAATATTATTGCACAAACACGCCTAATGCAGTATAATTATCATAAGTTGATGGTGCTCGACGCAATAAACGATCAATCACCATACGTTTAATCCAATCCTCTGGAGTGTTTGATTTTGCAAGTTCTGCTTCCATTTCCAATTCTAATACATGCTCCCAAAAACCATCCGTACATAATAGAAAGGCATCTCCTCTTTGTAATACACAAGGCTTGCTAATACTATCTATTGCTAAGGATCGTTCATCGCCAAGACTACGTAATACCCGGTTACGATCTTCATGATAGCGAATAGCACGTTCGGAAATATCACCAGCATCAGCCATAACTTGGGGGACGCTATGGTCACGAGTACGATTTATATAGCGTCCAGCACGAAAATGATACAGTCGACTATCACCAATATGTGCCCATGCTGCATGTTTGCCATTGCTTAACATAACCACTATAGTGGTATGCATATTAGCCAAGTTGGGAGCTGTTTCCTTATGTTTGCGGATAGCAGTATCAGCGTTGTGGATGATGCTTTTAAGACTATTAGAACTTATCGATGGCCAGCGACGAAATGTAGTTATGGTTGCATTAGTGGCGGTTTGGGATGCAATATCACCACCTCCATGACCACCAAGCCCATCAGCAACTACGTAACAAAATTGTTTTTTATGATTGGTATACTTGCAAGCATCTTCATTTACTTCCCGTCCGCCAGGTCGTGATAATGCATAATGTATTAATTGTGATTGAGGCACTTTGATTAATTTTTTAGTATATTATTAATAAACTTGATTGTATTTTGATAAATATGGTAGCCTTAATTAGATCTTAAATTCTAAAATATTACCACCTATTAAGCACATCAATTTCATTAACTAAAAATGATAATGGGTAAATATTATGAACCATAATATTATAAACTTTAGACATTATACGCAATCTTTGTCAAGACAATGTATATTGCCATTGCTCAAAGGCTTTATATTATACCTTCTCATTCCATTACAGATTCAAGCAAACCCTGCATCATTACTAAATAAACCCCAAACCAAAATTCAAGCCCCTTTTGTGGAACTAGCCTCCAAACAAATTCCCATACCAAATCGCACCTGGATAATAGCCAGTACCAAACAAGATCCACCCCAATCTGGCCCAGTACGTATTGCCCACCAAGTGCTGTTTAGAGTAGAGAATGGAGCTGTTAGAGCCTTTGTAATAATACACACCAACATTACCCCATCACTTAATGGCTGGGGTATTAGTCAGGATTGCCAAAATCATGACCATCCATTTACCGCCGTATTTGAACGTAAAAATCAGCATTATAAATGTGCTTATGTACATAGTTTACAGTCAATACCTGATGATGCGACCTGGTCAAATGCTCTAGTTTATGCCAAACACAACAAATTGCATTTACCAGAAAACTGGATTGTTACTGGTATAAGAGTGGCTGATCGTTTAGATATAGTAGATGTTCGCTATGGTTTTGACCCACAAGCTCTTATTGGTACGGTGCAAGCGTTGCAACTTAGCCCTAAAGTCAATAAAGTATTGCAGGAAACTGCGACAGAGGCTTTAATTAAATGGCATGAAATTGCCTTATATCTAGTGGGGCGTGGTTTTAGACGGCAATTAGGTAAAGATGATTTAATATTACCAATGCCCAGGTTACATACTAATGTTGCAGCCTCTATAGTAATCGCAAGTCGCTTACAAAAATTAGAGGCTTTATATACCGCAGGTTGGCTATCTGAAGCTGATTTTATAGCTCAACAGAATTTAATCAAACAATCTTTCACACCTCAGGCTAATGTAACTGTAGATATCTGGAGACTAGGTGCTCTTAAAACAGCAGGCCATACAGTCCAATCCGGCTTTTGGATGTGGGGGATGAATTATTTATTTTTAGGTAACGCACATCTTGCAGGCACTTTAGCATTAACCAAATCTTTTATTAGTCCGATACGTTATTATTTAGAGGAAATGGCTTGGAATACTTGGGGACCTAGACGTAATCCTACACTTCCTATAATCGATTTTCCCTCAGAAATAGAAAGAGTAAAAAAATAATGCACAAAAATTTGCTGCCCTACCTAAGTGCCATCTTAGTATTAAGCTTTGGAATAACAAACGTACTAGCTACAACATACGCATTTAAAAATCCCTGGCCCTTAGGCAAAACTTATACGGATCAAATTGAGATATTTGGCCGTCAAGTGCCATTACCTGGAGGCACTTGGGTGATAGCTGGTGTTGGAACAGATTCATTAGCAAAGCCATACATACGTGCTTATGGTGTTATAGCAACTTTAGTTTTATTTAAGCTGGAAGACAAGCAAATTAAAGCTTTTACCCTGATTCATGCCAATGCTATTCCTATCGATGGTGGATGGGGTATAAGTAGAGATTGTAAGCGTACTGATTTGCCTTATGCTAAAGTGTATGAAAGTGGCGAATTACATACCTTTTGTGCTTATGTAAAGCCATTAATGACAACAGCAACAGCTTCAGCTCAGGAACTAACAGCATGGCAAAATGCAGTGCGTCTAGCCAAACAAAATAATTGGCAGTTACCGTTACAATGGTGGGAAGCGGGCATAAGGATCTGTGATTGGCATGATATTCTGGATATTCGTTATGCTTTTGCTACTGAAACTCTAGTTCGATATTCCAAAGCTCCTAGATTAGATTCGACACCAGATGCTATGTTGATTAAGTGGATTGATCAGGTATTACCAGCCATATATTTAGGATTTAAACGCTCTCTCAATGCAAGGGTTATACCTCAAATGCCAGGTGTCATTAAGCAGAAACTTTACACAACACCAGATAATTGGAACAATCCTGCATCACAAGAGGAGATGTCCGATATGGTCTATAGTTTTTGGAAAGTTGCTATAAATAGGGTAATCAATATGGCTACCAGTATTGGTGTAGTGTATCTATTTGTAGGTAATATCTATTTGGCCTCAGGATTGCAGTTTGTATCTTCTTCATTGCATGGTGGCGTAAATTATGTGGAAGAGCTATTATGGAATACTTATGGGCCGCAGCATTTACGGAAAGCCAAGCCTTATGATTTTAATTATATAGGTATCGAGGGTTATTGATATTTGGTTGTATACATACATTATGGTGCGCAATGCGCACCCTACTTGGCTTGGCTTTGATATAATTCAACGATATCCATTTACAACTGATGCAATTGTTTACTGCCTGATCATATTCATGCATCCTACTGTGTTGTAAAAACGCATAGAGAAGAAGCAAATGAAACCAAGTCTTACAATTGAAACCCTAAAAGAAGAGGCATCAAATTTTGCTGAGATAGAAAATTTCCATGATGAACCAACTCTTTATGGGGTAACAGATGGAAAAGCAGTCGGAACCTATCTCGAGCATAAATTCGCTTCATATCTTGCAGAGAAATATGAATTTGAGCAGGGTAACTCAGCGTCTGGAATAGACCTACCTGGATTAGGAGTTGATATTAAAGTTACCAGTATTAAACAACCACAATCATCCTGCCTTTTCAAATCTGCATCACAGAAAATATTTGGTTTAGGTTATCATTTACTTATCTTTGTGTATCTCGACTTTGGCCATTTAGGGTACAGCAGCAAGCCGATCAAGTAAAGCCGCCATATCTTTACGAGACAATTCCACACGATCAGCATTTAGAGCTGAGTTGTGCAA
>LFCU01000055.1 GCA_001044195.1 Candidatus Achromatium palustre | reverse complement strand
CGCATTGCGCACATTTTCCTCTCGAATATTATGGCGCGTAATGCACACCCTATTACTCGATGTTCAAAATTTAGAAAATGTTTATATAATACAATTGAAATTTATAATACTGGATTCCTGCTTTCGCAGGAATGACGACTTGATGAAAAATCTGCTGTCCGTTGAATGACCCGCCCGTCATTCCTGCGAAAGCAGGAATCCATACGTAATTTTTGTTAAGCCAAAAAACTGGATAGTCGAGTAATACAAATATATTTTTTGGTCGTTTCATTCTGCAAGGCATTTTGTATGGTATCTCCTATAAAACCCTTGCAACACATGATGTTAGAATATTAACAGATACTAACTTTTGAACATCGAGTATTATAGTTTAGCTAATTTTGGCGATGTTTGATAATTTTCTACCTGGCTGTACCAAGCTTAACCTTGAAGGAAGCTAAAAGTCCGTTGGATTTTGTGTGAATGATGAAATTGGGAGCTGAACATTTACGTGAAAATTTGCTTATCAAACATAATTTTTTCTGGATAAAATTCTAGGTTATCATTTAATAATGGTACTGCATTTAGACCAGAATTGTAATTAACATAATGTACGCCCAAAAGAAATTTCTGATCTTCAGTAATAAGCTCTTTACAGCCTTCCCAAATGAATGCTTCTAGGCTGCCATTGCATACCTTTGCTTCCAAAACCGCTCGCTTTTCCTCAGAGCGGGTTCCATAGGCATCGGCAATACCGGCTGCTATTATTGGTATAGTATTGTGAATACGCAATCTGCACATGTCGTTTATATATTTTCGCATCATACTGCCACTTATAATCTCATCCACGTATAGTAGTACTTCGTAATCAGCGAGAAAAGGCCGAATCCTTTGCAATTCTAGCATGTGTGTATAGGTTCCAAATGCCGGTTTTCTATTAGATTTACGAATGGGCGAGTTTACAGGGTAAGACACAAAACTTGATGTTACCGGGTAGTAAACGTCACATTTAGTGTCATTTGGGAGAAATTGAGTGATACCACGCCAAATCGGCAACGCTCCACGTAATGGAGCGTAAACTAAAGCACGGCGTCCACGCAATGCTGCATAAATTCTGATGGCAAGCTGTTGGCAAGCATTGATAAAATCCGCATTGCGAACAGTATCATGCTGGTAGTTCATTTCGTGACGATGATGACGGCGTTTATGAGCATAATGCAGAGTAAACAAAGGATCGGTGGGCCATAATACTGAGGAAATAATTTTAAGATCAGCCACTAGCATATGCCACTGTTTTTCTGTGGTTACTTGCACTTGTTGATCCCAATGCAGATTAGTAGCTGTTTTGTAGCGTAACCATAATTGCATAACAATACTTTACACTCCTATGTGATTTGAATCCATTGCTGATTTTTGATGAACATTTTTATATTCGACTATCTAGTTTTTGGCTTGACAAACGGTACATACTTTGTACCATCTACTTGGCTATAGATTCCTGCTTTCGCAGGAATGACGAAGGTCATAGGTTTTTGCAAGAATCCCCATTCCATCATTCATGCGAAAGCAGGAATCCAGATATAATGCGCTCCCTATTTTTGCAGCATTAATCATCAACATAAAAAACTGGATAGTCGAGTTATATTGAAAAGTATATTTGTAAAATTCATATTTTACAATATATTATTTAGAACTGATAAGTGGCAAGCTCTACCAGTGAGGTGTTTTTTGTATGAAATCAAAAGCGCACGATGTTCTGGGTCTAAAAGAGATGCCAGTTTTTTCTTAGTGTCCAGTGTTGCGAAATTCATAATATTGGTACCCATAGTTACGTATTAATGTGAATATTCAAATATATGAAGATGAAGTTATGCACTATCATGTAATAGGCCAATCAGAGACACCACATGTCCTTGCCCTTGATCTGGAAGGTACATTAATCTCGAACGCCATAAGCCAAATACCACGTCCAGGATTATTTGAATTTCTATGTGGTTGTAATGAGCTATTTCCACGCATGGTGGCTTTTACAACAGTAGCAGAAAACCGTTTTAGAAACATTGCCCACATATTGGTAAAAGAACGTTTGGCACCACAATGGTTTGCAGATATTGAGTACATTAACTGGGAAGGTAAAACTAAAGATCTCAACTATATTTCCAATATTCAATCACATAATGCACTGTTAGTAGACGACTGTGAACAATATGTACATCCAGGACAAGAAAGGCAATGGTTGAAAATAGAGCAATTTGATTACAAAAATCCCAGTAAAGACACGGAACTTGCGAGAATCTTCAACGAACTAAGAGCAATAGTACATAAGAAGAATTTTATCTGAGTATCACCACAACCAGCCAAAGGCAAAAACACCATGAGGCTAGGTGAAGTAGCGGGAAGAGCTACACCTTCCTACACACTTGCTATTATGTTGGCGTGTGGGTTTCCCTGTAATCAGATCCCAGCAACTTCCTATTGTTTCAAGCACGGTAGGTACGATTAGCGAAGCGTAATCGTATAGTAAAGATAATTTGTGCGATTACACTTCGTTAATCGCACCTACGAGCTTATACTCATCTATATTTCCAACAGCGAATATCAGATCAATATCCAGTAATACTGCTTGTAAGGCTTCCTTGTCTCCCAGTGCTTGCAGCAGCCAGGGCAGTTCAAGCTATTTGCGTTCGCTGGCAGCTTGCTTCTGCCAGTAATCTATTTGCCGTTGACGATACTCGGCAATGGTAGCGGTAGTGAGATAGCGTTCCTGGACTGCTTGGGCCAGGTAGGTATGAAAAAATTGATATTGGCTTTGTTTATTGACCAGATGCGCCATTAGGGTAAAGAAGGCGGGATCAAAATGCTTACGCGGAATATTGAGTAACTGCAATAACTCAGTTTCACTCAAACCTTCACGGGCGGTAGCGATCAAATGAAAATTATTTTTTAAATAGTCAAAGATCATTTTTTATGGAAAAAAATATTTTTTTAACTTTATTTAATTTTATTTCTTATTTGAAAAAATTATTTTTAAAGCCAATAAATACTATTTTTGATCTGATCAAAATTAATTTATATAATGGGTTCAGCTTTTTACTAAATGAATATATAGATTATATTATAGAAAACAATTATGACATCATTTTTGATGTTAAATTACAACAACATCCTATTATATTTCAGTCTGAAATATACATTGATGGCTTTAAAAAAGATTTGGAAGCAAAACAATATAGGATAGTAGGAGATATTCTTCATAAACACAAGATCGATGTTGATAAAAAAAGTAATATTTTTAGCATGTTTTTGAATTTAGATAATTCGGGGACACAATATGCCACCACTGAAACTATTGATCTTGTATTTAGCGAACTTGTTGCAATACCAAATCTTATTGAAATTATGGATAATAATTATGGTCTATCAGCGGCAAGACAAGGTGTGGCGAATGTATTAGCGAACAAAAAAAACTAAATGAGCTATTACCTAATACTTTCATTAGTGTTAGCCAGGTAGGGTGGGCACGGCATCATCGTGCCCACGCGGAATTGTTAAAATTGTTTATTTTGCGTGGGCAAGCGATACAGCCGTTTGCTCACCCTAACTGGCTACGCGCTTATCGAACAACATCAATTGTGTTTGTTTAGCTGATTCTTTATATTTATAAAGCGATATATCATAGTTAGTGACAATTGCTTCTATCATGGGGTTGCGATTATCTTCACTAGCTCCAACATGATAAAAATGTTTACGGGTTAGAATGTTAAAATCACTCCACAGGGCCGTAGGGAGGGAGTATCCCGCCATAAAGATTCGTGTTATTTATGCTATATAATTTTGAAAAGGCGGGATTCACGTTGTTTCTCCCGACGTACGAGGTACATTTGATTCCAAATCGGCATGATTTAGGTTGCAACATGGAAGATAGCCAGGTAGAGTGCGCATTGCGCACATTTTCCTCTCGAATATTATGGCGCGTAATGCACAACCTATTATAGTTTAGCTAATTTTGGCGATGTTTGATAATTTTCGCGTGGGCAAACGATACACCCGTTTGCCCACCCTACCTGGCTCTTGCTGGAAAGGAAAGGATTATAGAAGCATCTCATTAATGCAAAGCTTGCCTATGGCTTATGGAATTCAATTGATATGCGGATTTATCTAAAAATCTAAGATATGCCTCAACAACATTAGGGTCATACAAACTACCAGATTTTTGAGTCACTTCCCGAATAATAGCGTCTTGATTGAGTGCTGGCCTGTATACTCTGAATTCGCTCATCGCAACCACAGAATCAGCCAAGGAAACAATGAGAGACTCCTGCAGGATTTGACTTCCTTTCAAATGCCAAGGATAGCCGGACCCATCAAGACGCTCATGATGTTGCAATACCACTTCAGGTATAATAGATCCAAGAAAACAAGGGGCTGTCTTTAAAAGATTATAGCCTTCTTCGGAGTGTTGAGAAATAATCCACCGTTCATTGTAGCTTAAATGATGCGGATTATTGAGAATTTCTCTAGGAATCTTAGATTTGCCAATATCATGAAGCATTCCAGCAGCCCATACGATATTGATTTGATCGTCAGTCAAACCTAATTCTGCGGAGATAGAAACAGATAAATTGGCAACATTTTCTGAATGCTCTTTGATTGGCTGATCTATATAGTCAAATGCAGTTTCTATCAGAAGGCTTGCCGCCTCTCGCAAATTTTTTGATAAAGGAGGCGGATAAACCACACAATAATGGGAATTGGAACAGCTTAACAACACATATTCCTCCAGTCGTATTGGATTTTTCAAATACCAAGGACCATACCATTATTATGTTACAATTTTATTAAAAATGTTTTAATATTCAATAAATTATCTTAACAATATTAAGAATATAGTTATAAAATTATATTCAGCGGAAACGAGTGTAGCAAAGCTTACTCGTGTGTGACCGACATGTCAATCGACTAACTAGCGAAATCCGGCACTGGTTCAGTCTAATTACTGGACTGGACACCCAATTTAAATGATGCAGGGAATCCTAAATTCTAAGGTCTATGCGCTGGTGGTTATATAGGTTTTAGCCAACTCAAGGTTCTCAAGAAATTTCGCCATAATAGGTTCGGCTTGATAATCATTGCTGCGTTGCTGAGCTTGTTCTTTCATGTGCTCTCGTAATGCAGAGTCGCTGAAAAATTGAATAATGTGACTGATCATCTCTTCGATGTCATTAACCAGGAATCCACTTTTACCATGTTGAATAATGCTTTTCGGTCCTTTGCAGTTATAGGCAATGACGGGCATTCCATGCACGAATGATTCTAGGATAATATTGCCGAATGTATCGAAACGTGATGGGAAAACATGTAAATCAAGGCTAGTATACAATTCACACATTTGCTGCTTATCGAGCCATCCCATGTATAGTGCTTCAGGGAGTTGTTTTTTAAGCTCATCTTCAGCAGGACCAGAACCAGCAATGACGATCCGTAGATCAGGAATCACCTTTCTGACTTGGTAGTAAACTTTAGGTAAGTCAAAAATACCCTTTTCCTGGCTAAGACGGCTAGCAAACAATAATATTGGAGTGTCTTCATCAGCATCTTCAAATAATTTGGATTTCCGTATTGGTTTTATATCGGGATTACGGGGTTGGATATGGTGGGCAGTCAAAAATACTTTATTCTGGTCCAATTGCATTTGGTGGCCTACAAGCCAATCACGATGGTCTTCGTTAAGAACAAACACACCAGCAAATTGTTTATAGAAGACACGCAATATTCTGCGGAGGCGATCACGTTCATGTTGGGCAAGATTAGTGGTTTCTTTTATAAATTCTAGCCAGTCGGTGTGCATGAAAAAATAAGCTGGAACATTGAACATATGCTTAATAAACAATGTAACCAATGCCATTGGTCCTTCAGTTGAGCAAATGATACGATCATAGCCACCTGCATAGAATATATCTACAATCTTCAGCAGATCTGGAATATGAATTTCCTGTTCACCAAAATCTGGTATAGTAAATGAAGTCAAAGGCTGCGTAACATACAGATGCGGTTCGGTCTGCGCATCGGGGTGACAAATCAGAAAATCGATTGGTAGATTCGCCCGTTGTATTTCCTTGAGCTTATTCGATAGGGAACTGGAAACACCGTTTTTATCACGCAAGGTGTCAGTCAGATGAAGGGCACGACGTGGATGGTGCCCTGCACCTATATCGTTAGCGAACTCATTTAAAAAATGGCGGTTTTGGTATAACGCACGGGTACTTGCCAATGTAGTACCGAGCAACACCAAACTAACCAACAACGGAAATGTAAGGTTACCTAACAACTTGGGAACGTTGTAATCACTATTTGATTTGTTCCCAAAAAGCAACTCAGTTAACTGACTAGGAACTTCAAATTTTTTGGTAATTTCCGCAGTGGAAAAAGATTCAAGCTTATGATCCTTTAGACCAGCTAAAGAAGTATTTAATCGCTTTATGATCAATAGACTTAATTGGGTGATTAGTTCTGATATGAGTGCGTTAACTGTTTTGACGAATGTATCAGGAGATTGTTTGTGGCTATTAGCAACCTGTTCTAAGTATTCAATACAGAACTGGTAATCCTTTTTGATGTTCCATTTGACTAGTTTATTGAGCTTCTTGCCCCGTAATGAATCGTGGATGAAATTGAAGAATTTTTTGGTGGTTTTATGTTTTTGAATTTCCAGCAAAACATTACTGATAATGAAACAGGCCGCCTTGTCTGAAACTTCACCACGGTGAAATAGTATTCTCAATAATCCAGGATCTTTAATATTAATCACAACCTGAGAAAAATAATCTAGTAAAGCAATATTTAGTTTTTGATTTTCTGCAACATGGCCATAAGGGACGATGTTACCAAGACACAAGGCTTCCAAGACGAGTTGGGAAGGCTTTGTTGTCTTAAGACGTTGTTTCAGGTTGGGTACGTATAGGTAGCTACCTGATTGTCCAGCAAATATGCCCATATGGTCATCTGAACCACCAGTTAGATTTTTTGGGTGCTCAGGGTTTACACCAAAATATGCTGGATCAAGATTGTGTTTATGCGCATATCCAAATATTTTTTCAGCAGTCAATCCTTGTATCCATTTCAGTGTCAGCATATTTTGCCAAAGGTCACGTTGTCCATTCAACACCTCAAAGTTTTGAAACAACACCGCCATCTTTTCAAATAATGCAAGGTCAATCGTATTATTGCGAGTATAAATATATAGAGGATGAGCTAAAATAACTGGTATATCTTGAGAATGAGCATAGTGCAAAAAATCGTATATATTCTGGCGCTTCTCATTGAGAATCAATTCCTGTTCCTGGGTAAATCCAAAAGCAAGTACATGGACAAACAGCATATATTCTGGAAAATAACAGGTAAATTCAGCACCAGGTAATATGTCAACCCCATCTTCCTTTAACTCCCAGCATGATAGTGCATTATTATGGTTAGTGATGGTAAGGGCAGTGCAATTATTCTTTTCTAAACATTTGACAAGCTTCTTAGTGTTTAGCCAAGTTTCCGGCAGATTCAGAATCCGTCCCCACAATATATCGGGCGCATCACTATTTTTATCATGGCAGTGCAAATCGATTCGCAAACAATCGGCGGCAGGAAAGCGTCGTGCTGCCATATCAAGGTACTCATGATATTCGGTGCGTAGTGCATAGCGAAACTCCCTAATATTAGAGGAATTAGTATAATTGGTCACTTTTGTTGTAGCTCCTGCTTGACTATAACTGAATAAGGGGGGATATTAATCAACATATTTATGGGATTTTCATCCTTTAGCCAGTAGCTGGCTATATTGTGTCTACAAAGGTTTAAAATATACTGTGATTCGGAATATTATCAAACGTTATACACCAGATCCTAAGTTTGTAAAAGAGCACAAAATGCTCAGCCGTTTGGGTATTTGGCTACAGGATCCTAGTCTTTGGCATCTGAATCGGCGTTCTGCATCTTGGGCAACTTTTATCGGTTTGTTTTGGGCCTATGTTCCATTACCTGGCCAGATGATTGGTGCTACAGTGACCGCCATCATTTTTCGAGTCAATATCCCGATTTCCTTTGCTCTGATCTGGATAACCAACCCCATCACCATCCCGCCGATGTTCTACTTCGCTTATGTGCTAGGCACCAAATTGCTTGGTACCAAAATACAAGTTGAAGAGTTCCATCTATCCTGGGAATGGTTGAAGAGCTTGGGTGGTTCCATATTTGAGATTTTTCCAGCACTAATCGTCGGTAGCCTAATCTGCGGCGTTATCTTAGGTACAATTGGGTTTGCTACTATTCGTTTCTACTGGCGTTGGCATGTGATAAAAAAATATCGTACCCGACGAGCAACACGAGCGGTTCATAAGTAGTAGTCCAAAAATATTTTAACATTTTTCAATCAAAAACTGAACTTTAAAAACAGTGAATTACGTTCATATTTAGGTAGTGGTCCAAGGAACAGTGATTTTTTAATTAATTGATTCCCAAAATTATTCAATAGCAATTGTTGAATTATAATGATGAATAAAATTCCAGATGGCACCAATATGGTTTGTCAACTTTTAGAAAATGAAAGTGTCTTTCTAACTAAATGTGACACTCTTTGCCTTAAGGTGCAATTAAATCTTTCGATGTAATTGATTTTAACTGTTTCTTTGCCTACAGCACGATGTCTTTTAGAAGGTAATATCGCATTATAAGCCAGGTAGGGTGCGCAGTGCTAACTGGCTCCTGCCCTACGTGCTAGAAGCAAATTGTTATGTACAACAGCTTATCGAAGGTGATATTTTGGTGACTGATAATCATAAAATTGACGACTCTAAAGTGGCGTTTTATGAGGTATTAGAGAATTCGCGCCTCAATCAGCCATGTAGGGTGGGCACGGACTCATCGTGCCCACGCAGAATTATAATTTGTCTTTGTTGTTTGGTTCGTGTGGGCAGACGATACACCCGTTTGCCCATCCTACCTGGCTATATACCATTTGTCTGTTTGATAAGATCATCTACTACGCTAAATAACCAATTCAAAGTATTTAAAACTCGAGGTAAATTATCTATAGCAGAAAGTTTTAATGGATCTCTGGTGAAAAATTTTCCCTGTTCTAATTTACCGAATTGCCATAATACTCCTGTTGTTACAGCACCGTAAGAGGTTGTTGCACCTTGGGTAGCAGCAGCATACATCTCAGCCAATGCTTGTGCCCAGCCCTTTTTCCAATTATCTTGTTTAGCCTCTATGATACAAAGAGGTGGTACTGCCATACCACCATTTTTAGCATACGGCGCAATTAGATAGTCTGGTTCACCATCTAAATCTCTCGTTTTATCAACAGTATATGTAACTTGTGACCATATTTTTAGTACATTATAGTTATCAGCTACTGTATCTAGGATAGGGGTGATAATATGTTGACATATTGCCTGTTCATTCACAAAGTTGGCATCTTCTAACAATCTGCGGCGCAGCATATTTAGAATAATATCATCAACCTCAAAGGGTTTAGTAGCGATAAATGCCTCTCGTGTTACTTCAAGCGCAAATGTATCTGCAACCTGTTCTATAGTTTCAAATTTACCATACGGCATAGCAATATCATCTATTTAGTTTAGCGACCAACCCCACCTTCTCCAGCAACTACAAACGGTGCCCAGGCTCCAGGATGCGTATAGTAGCTACGGTCAGGATTATCCAATACGTACATTTGGGCGCGTCTTAGGGCTTCAGCACGGCCTATTTGGCGATTTTCTTGCCATTGTTTGAACATGTGGCCTGTTAGGACTACGGCAGGTTGCGAGACTACAGACCAGTGCGAGACTAATATAGCTTTGGCTCCAGAGTAGAAGAATGCCTTGGCTAGGCCAGAAAGCCCAGGTGCTCCAGAGCTGCCATCAGGTGCTGCGGTGTTGCAGGCAGATAAGACTACCCAATCGGCGTTGAGTTTAAGGTCTTTGGCTATTTGGGAAGCGCGTAATAAACCATCATTATCTGCTGTAGATGTAACAGGTGGGGTCAAGGCAATGGCAGGTTCTGCTTGGCCAAGTTGAAATTGCTTGATCTCACCTGCTACCAGGGCATGAGTGGCAAATTGTACCACTTTATAGTCTTTTAATCTAGTTTTGTAGACTTGGGGAATATTCGCTCGTTCTTGCAAAAATATGCTATTTTCTCCCGCTCCTAGAGTTTTGGCATTAGCTTTTAGTTCTATAGCTGTGCCTGGTAATGGTCCCAGAATCGTGCTGAGTCTATTAGCTGGAATGGCACCGCTGTTAATATCGCCGATTAATCTAATGCCTCCAACGCCACGATTGGCACTGGGATCACCGGTAAATTTAGGATCACCAAAGCCCACAAAGGGTTGGTTAGCTGCTTGACGTTGGGTGGCCAATGTTCGCAATGTATGGAGACTAGATACGGTAGGCAAGGTAACAGAGGCCCATTTGCGACTGAGCCAGGCAATATTTTGATAGTCTTGAGGATTGCCATTAGGTGGTGCGGTTACTAATACGCTAAAGGGCAGGCTTTCTAAAGCACCATCAGGAACCACAAATAAAGTCTTCACATCTGCTAATCGTGCCGTTTCTGGACCAAGAATATCCTGATACAGACTATGCGCAATGGCTACGGGAAATGCTTCCTTTAATCTGGTATTTGCAACTGGATCAAGTTTAGCGCGGAGTATTTTTACCTGTTTGGCAATATCTTCGGCGGTGCGATTAATCTGGCGGAAACTGGCACTATTAGGGGTAATGAGCCAGACGAAAGATTTTTCCCAGCTTTCCCAGCTTAAGGCAAATGCAACCAAGCCCTCACCAGGTTTCAATAACCTTTGTACCTGCCCTAAAGCAATTGGCTTAGGAATCGTTAATGCAGCATATTCAGGAAATTCTTGAGCTAAACGCTGATTTAATCCATCTAACTTAGCCCTTAGTTCCTGAACCCGTGTACGTAACCTTTGAATTAGCTGCGGATCTTGCTTAGTATTAGGTTGACCTACAGCTTTAATCAATGCTGCATCAGCCTTTTGCCACTGATGTTGCGTATCTTCTTTTTTTCGAGCTAAATCAGCCAAGGCATCATTACCACTGGAAAATCTGGCTGCCATCTGGGCTAAGGCATTGCCTACTGTACCATCATGAAACAACTGGCTAATTTCAAAACTTTCTGACGTTAATTTTGCGTATGAATTAGATGCCTCTGCTAAACGATATGCAGCAGTATGCAGATGTTGGGCAAAAGTACTCTTAAATCCCATTTTTTCATTATCTCCACCGCCAGTAACCTCCCTACTATTGGTTAAAATTCGCTCATAATAAATGCAACTAGCTCGTCGAATATATTTTAAAGCCTGTGTATATTGCCTTTGATAATTGTAAAATATTGATAAACTAAGTAGGTCAGTGGCAGTATAAGGATGTTTAGTACCTAGTATTTGTTCATCAATAGCCAAGGCTCTTTTGTACAGAGATTCGGCCTTGGCATATTGACCTCGGTTAAGATAAATCGCTGCTAAACCATGTAGACTTAGAGCAGTTCTGGGATGTGTAGGGTCTGTACTCGCTAAGGCTTGTTGATACATGCGTTCGGCCTTGGCATCTTGGCCTTTCACTCTGTAAGATGTTGCTAAATTCTGTAAGCTATTAATAGTATCAGGATGCTTAGGCCCTAGGGTTTGTTGATAAATAGCCAAGGCTTTTTTGTTCAAAAGTTCAGCCTTGGCATATTGACCTTGAGCAAAGTAAAGTGCTGCTAAATTATTTAGGGCTTGAGCAACATCGGAATGCATAGGGCCTAGTGCCTGTTTTCTAATAGCCAAAGCTCTTTTGTACAGAGATTCGGCTTTAGCATATTGATGTTGCGCCCTGTAAAGCATTGCCAAATTATTTAGGCTGAGAGCAGTAAGAGGATGCTTAGGTCCTAGTACCTTTTCCCTGATAGCTAGGGCTCTTTTGTATAGAGGTTCGGCCTCAATATATTGGCCTTGACGGTAGTACATCAATGCTAACTTGTGTAGGCTTTGGGCAATAGAAATATGGTTAGGGCCTAGAGTCTGTTCTCTAATCGCTAAGGCCCGTTGGGCTAGAGGAATTGCTTCTGCATATCTGCCTTGTTTTTGGAGTTTCCTCACTTGGTTGTGTAGAGCTTTTGCTTTCCGCAAAACATGATTTTCTCTTTTATTGGCAACTTTTACCAACCATCGGCTGGCTGATTCGGGATTTTGCTTCGAATCTATATCGTAATAAAATTGCGTCTCTGGCATCTGTTGATATACCGCCTCATGTACTACAGGCAAGGTCTGCAATCTTTGGGGAGGTATAGATCTAAAACTAGCAACGCCAGCAATTTCTCGTGGCGTATAAGATGCAGCCTGTATATTAATAGGTCTAGCTGGAGGGAGAAAATTATTAGCAGCCTCCTCCCCAATATTCGCACACCGATCCAAAAACAAATTAGTAGGGAGGTTACTGGCGGTGGAGATAATGAAAAAATGGGATTTAAGAGTACT
>LFCU01000054.1 GCA_001044195.1 Candidatus Achromatium palustre | reverse complement strand
CTTGTTTAAAAAGGCTTGATAAGTGTCTTCGGCTTATACCAGTAATTTTTAAAACATCTCCTGATGTTCATGGAAACGTATATATAGAAATATTTTTATATTGTCTAGAAATATTTTTATATTGTCAATATATTTCGGCATCCTTCATTTGCCTTCAAAAGTACTTTACACGTAATCGTTCCCACGCAGAGCGTGGGAACGATAAAAGTGTAAACTGGAAAATGAAGGATGCCAAACTCCTATTATTTTTTAGTACCCAAAAATCTAAAATTGCGTTAAAATATCCAAAGCACATTCTTTAAGATATTTCGCAAGACATTTAGACACTAGGCATTATCATCAATCCCTATTCCCATTCGTTTACATAAAAATTTGTAAATCATGTCTATTGTCAACAACTATTAATAAAAAAAATATTGGAATATATATGACTGCAAAAAATGCCTTTTATGCCCAATCTGGCGGGGTCACTGCTGTTATTAATGCCTCTGCTTGTGGAGTAATTGAAGCAGTACGGCGCCATCCTGGACGAATTGCCAATGTATACGCAGGACGCAATGGCATTATTGGTGCTTTAACCGAAGATCTAATAGATACCAACCAAGAGTCTGATGTTGATATTGCAGCCTTAAGACATACCCCATCAGGTGCCTTTGGCTCCTGCCGCTACAAACTGAAAGGTTTAGATGCCAATAAACGCGAATACGAACGCCTTATTGAAGTATTTAAAGCCCATAACATTGGTTACTTTTTCTATAACGGCGGTGGAGACTCGGCTGATACCTGCTTTAAAGTCTCGCAACTTTCTGAAACTATGGGTTATCCAGTACAGGCTATCCATGTCCCTAAAACTGTAGACAATGACCTGCCTATCACCGACAACTGCCCAGGTTTTGGCAGTGTAGCTAAATATATAGCTACTTCTACTTTAGAAGCCTCATTCGATGTGCACTCTATGGCCAAGACCTCTACCAAGATCTTTGTTATTGAAGTCATGGGCCGCCACGCAGGTTGGATCGCTGCTGCCGGAGCCTTAGTAGCTGACCATAATATCCCAGTAATTACTCTATTTCCAGAGATTAAATTTGATCAAGATGCCTTTCTAAAAGCAGTTAAAAATAATGTTGAAAATTATGGATATAGTACTGTAGTAGTTTCGGAAGGTTGCCGTCGTCCCAATGGAAAGTTTTTAGCTGAACAAGGACTCAAAGATGCATTTGGCCATGCGCAATTAGGTGGAGCTGCACCAGTTGTTGCTAACATGATCAAACAGGCATTAGGTTATAAATATCATTGGGCGGTGGCTGATTATTTACAACGGGCCGCTCGGCATTTAGCATCCAAGACCGATGTTGATCAGGCTTATGCAGTAGGGCAAAAGGCTGTAGAATTAGCACTTGCTGGTCATAATTCAGTGATGCCGACAGTGGTACGTACTTCCTCCAGGCCCTATATTTGGGAGATTGGCCATGCCCCATTATCACAGGTAGCTAATGTTGAAAAATTTATGCCACGTGATTTTATTACGTCGGATGGGTATGGGATTACCAATCTGTGTCGTGAATATCTATATCCATTAATAGAAGGGGAGGATTACCCACCTTTTGAGCGTGGGATGCCAAAATATACAACTTTAAAAAACATAGCTGTGCCTCGTAAATTAGAGGAATTTAGTCTTTAATATAGGCAACTGTAGGTTGGGTTGATGATAATACTGTCAAACCAACCTATGCTGATACGAGATATTAAAGACTAACGAGTACCAAAATAATATAAAATAACCGATAGTAACAAAGAGGCTTCCCACTCATCCATCTTAGGCAAACCTTCACTAAATGTAAGATATAATAATGAAATACCTACAAAAACTACTATTAAGGCTAATAGATGTGCAAAAATTCGTCTAAACCAATTAGGAGGTTTGGAAGACTTTTCTTTAGACTGTCTAAAAAATCCCCCAATTAAATACGCTGCAAAGGGTACCAATATAGCCCAGGCTTGGGTATCGAATAAACGTCCTTGGGTAATTAGTAATATAACCGTAACACCAAATGCTATACTAATAAGGCTACGAATGGAGCCTCGTGGCAGCCATAAAGGATTTTCTTCTTTTTCCAATTCGCCACGATTTTCTAATTGGGTACGCAAGGATTTAGTGATGTTTACATAGCGTCGGGTAGTAAAATAATGCGTTAATACAATCATTAACGTTTCGGAGAGTAATAAGTTGGGTTCGATGCCACTTAATATTTGTTGACAGGATACGATTACTACAACTAAGGCTAATAAGGCTCGGATACTACCTGTTGGTAATCCTAAAGGTTGTATGGTTTCATTCATAAATTTGCCCTAACAAATTTTTTTTAGGAAATGGATTATTTTCGTGATTGCTTTCTCAAATTAAAGCAATACTTTAAATTCATTACCTGAAATCTTGACCTAGCTAGTTTATGCTGATATAGATACTATTCCTAAAAAATTGGACAAAGTTAGACATCCAAAAATTAGGTAATTCGCTCTCTGTTAATAACTGATTTACAGTATGTAACTAGAGTCCTGGTTGAGCAGCCCCAACCGAACGGTCAACCTTTGTTGACAACATTATGCATTCATACTTAAAAGCACCCGGAATTACCGTAAAAGGTATTTTGTTGATCATCCTTGGACAAAATAACTTTGCGAACTAATAAGTTACAATAATATAATGGTACGTGAAACCTTCACGCTTATGGATAACCTATCCATTTAATGTACAATATACAATGATTATTCCCAAGTCAAATACTTTTAATTATATTTTGCGTTTATTACCCATAATGTCCAATTATGGGTAATATATCTTTTAAAGAAAATTTTTGATTTGTTATTGTAAATTATCAAAATAATAAAATTATAATTTTTTAATAGTTATAGCAGTTTAGGTGCGATTAATAATTGCACCAAGATAGTAAATTATATAATGCGATTATACTACTAATCGTAACTTACAGCCAAGGAACGACCAAAATTGAGTTTATATAACTTTAATTTAGGAGTGCAACAATGGATTATACTTTTGACAAGAAACGTCGCAAACAAGATATAGATTCACAAAATACGCTTATTCAAGCCTTTACCCTAGCAGCCGCTGCGGCTATTACAAATCATGCTTTTGCCGATAAGTCTGCTAAATTTCAATTAGCCACCAAACCATATCAGGAGCCTGAGCTTCAAGATCCTTTACCGCCAGAAGAGGGAAATACAGATGCGGCTCTGCCAAAAAATGTTACTGCTTCCGAGGCTGCTACTGAGCTTCCCTCTGAGACTGATGATGCTGAACTCCTAGTTGAAAATACGCCCCAAGATGTTTCAGAAACAGTAATAACCACAGACATAGGTCCATTACTGGCAGCTAATGAACCAACAAATAGTGATCAAGTCCTAAATGGTAATGAAGCCAATATCCAGCATGTAGAATCTGTTTTAGATGGAACTCCAGATGCTACACAGACAAATGCTATAGAAACAAATGCTACAGCAACGGATGTTACAAAGACAAGTGCTAAAGCAACAAATGCTACAGAGACGACTGTTACAGAAACAGGCGTAACCCAGACAACTACTACCCAAACAAGCACCACAGTAGCAAGTGCTGAAGGGGGGATTTCTAACCTAGTTTTAATTGGTGGTGGAGTCCTAGCTGCAGCAGCTATTGGTGTAGCTATAGGTGGTGGTGGAGGCGGTGGCAGTAAATCTTCCTCTAGTTCACCCAATAACGCTCCTACTGATATTAACTTATCCAATCTTACCGTAGATGAAAATGCTGCAGGTAGCGTGATTGGAGATCTTACTACTACTGATGCAGATGCAGGTGATACCCATACCTACACAGTCAATGATGATCGGTTTGAAATAGTTGCAGGTCAGCTTAAACTTAAAGACGATCAAACTTTAGACTATGAAACAGCGGCTACTGTAGATGTAACGATAACAGCTAAAGATTCAGGCAATTTAACAACTGCGGAACCCTTTACCATAACTGTAAATGATGTAATAGACCCTACAGGTGAACCAGATACAATAGATCGCTCTACCGCAACAGATCCTTTAACCATAAATGCTCTAGCTGGAGATGATACTATAACCACAGGTTCAGGTAAAGACATCGTTCGTACTGGTCAAGGAAAGGACACCGTCAATACTGGAGGTGGAGATGACATCGTTGTAGTAGTTGGAACGAATACAGCAGGCGATTATACACAGGAAGATATTAACGCTCCAAATGGCGATCCTTCGCTAAATGTAAGTTCAGTAATTCCTACATTTGCTGAATTGAATGAAAACGCTACCAGTGAATTTGTTATTGGAGAAACAATCGATGGTGGCTCAGGTAATAATACATTATTAATATATGGTGATGTCGATTTAACTGGTGCTGGTGTAGGCGATATCAAAAACATTACCACCATCCAAATCAACTCCTCACTTAAAATAGCAGCACACCAGATACAAAATATTAGTAATTTAAAATTTATTAAAGGAGATGGATCTTCGGTACTAAATATTGTAGATGACGGTAGTGGTAATCCACAGCCCGTAAATTTTAGCACAATTGAAGTCTCAAATCTCCATACCATAAACATTGGAGAAAATGTTACCCTAGATGTTAACCAAAGTGATTTGCAGAAGGTGCAAGTCATATCAGGCCAAGGAACTATTCAGTCTGCTGATGATACTCAACTAGATTTAAATGGTATAAACGTTGCCAACGAAATAGTAGTACAAGACCAAAATGGAGCTGTAGATCCTACCAAAGGTGGAACCAATGTTGCCCCGACTGCTATTGATTTGTCCAATGCTACGGTAGATGAAAATGCCGCTGGGGCTATCATTGGTAATTTATCCACTACCGATCTAGATACAGGTGATACCCATACCTATACAGTTAATGATGATAGATTTGAAGTAATTGAGGGTAATAAGCTAAAACTTAAAGACGGACAAACACTAGACCACGAGGCAGAAGCTACAGTTGTTACGGTAACTGCTAAGGATACAGGTGGTCTTACATTTGAACAAGCCTTTACTATTAACGTTAACGACATCAATGAATCCCCAACGAATATTACCATATCTACTGCTACTGTAAATGAAAATGCCGCCGGTGCAGTGATTGGATCTTTATCTGCTACTGATCAAGATGTAATCGATACTCATAGCTATACTGTAGTAGATGATAACAGATTTGAAATAGTTTCAGGTCAGCTAAAACTTAAAACTGATTTGGCTTTAGATTATGAAACTAAATCAACAGTTACAGTAACAATAAAGGTTGAAGATGCTGGAGGTTTGTCAAAAAATCAGGAACTCACCATCAATGTTAATGATGTTCCTGAAGCCCCAACAGCTATCAGCTTAGAGCCTGCTACAGTAGATGAGAATGCTGATGGTGTAGTAATTGGAAATTTAACTACTACAGATCCAGAGGGCGGCGTTCATACCTATACAGTAAACGACACAGGTTTTGAAATATTTGAAGATAATAAGCTGAAACTCCAGGATGGACAAAGCTTAAATTATGAAGATACGGCTACAGTTGCTGTAACAGTCACCTCTGAGGATTCAGATGGTTTAAAAATTGAGCAAGCCTTAACTATTCAAATCAATGATGTCCCTGAAGCCCCAACAGCTATTAACTTAAATCCTGCTACAGACACAGTAGATGAAAACGCTACTGGAGTTGTGATTGGATCTTTGTCTGTTACAGATCAAGATAAGGGCGATACTCACAACTATACTGTAGATGATACAAGATTTGAAGTAACCTCAGGTCATCTTAAACTTAAGGATACTCAGGCGTTAGATTACGAAAACGATAAAGATACAGATACGGTGACTGTTAAAGTAACTGCTGAGGATAAAGATAATCTTACAACAACTCAAGAATTTGCTATTAAAGTCAACAACATTAATGAAGCTCCAACCGACATCCCCTTAGATCCTGCTAAAGTAGATGAAAATGCTGCTGGTGCAGAGATTGGGACCTTAACGACTACCGATCAAGATACTGCCGATACTCATACCTATACAGTAAATGATGAACGCTTTGAGATAGTTGACAATAAGCTGAAACTCAAGGATGGACAAGCACTAGATTATGAAACTGCTTCAGAAGTTGCTGTAACAGTAACTTCTAAAGATCCAGGTGATCTAACAACCGAAAAAACCTTCACCATCCAAGTTAATGACGCTAATGAGGCACCAATCTTTGATTTTACCAATCTAACTGTAAGCGAAAATGCACCTGGTGCCATAATTAGAAATCTTACTGTTACCGATCCAGATGTTGGCGATACTCATACTTATACGGTCAGTGATGAACGGTTTGAAGTAGTTGAGGGTAATAAGTTCAAACTCAAGGATGACCAAAAATTAGATTATGAAACAGAACCTACAGTTGCTATCACCATAACCGCTACTGATAATGGAACTCCTGCTCAGTCAACTCCGCAAGACTTTACGGTCCAAGTCAGCAATGTTGACGAGGTTCCAACTGGTATCACATTATCCAATACCAATGTGAATGAAAATGCCGCAGGTAGTTCCGTTGGCAATTTATCTGTTGACCCGGATTCTGGTGATACTCACACCTATACAGTAAGTGGTGATAACCGCTTTGAGATCGTTAGCAGGAATCAACTTAAACTTAAGGATGGAGTGGCTTTAAATTATGAAGCCGCATCTGAAATTGGTATCGACGTAACTGTTCAAGACGCTGGTGGTCAAACAGCAACGCAAACATTTACCATCCAAGTCAATGACATCGATGAATCTTTAAATGGTATTGAATTATCCAATAAGGAAGTGGATGAAAATGTATCTGGTGCTGTCATTGGTAGTTTATCTATGGATGTTGATCCTGACGGTACTTATACCTATGCAGTAGATGATGATCGATTTGAGGTATCCACAGCTAACGAGCTTAAACTCAAGGATGGACAAACCTTAGACTATGAAACGGAAACCTCTGTAGACCTGATAGTAACAGATGTAAATAATCCAACCACTGAAGCAACCTTTACCATCACCATAAAGGATATTGAAGAGACTACAACTATAGCTGGCACTGATGCCGAAGATACTATCTCTCATGCTACTGGACGAGATAATTTTATTATCGATGCTCAGGGTGGAAATGATACCATAACCACAGGTTCTGGCAACGATATAGTACGTCCTGGCCCAGGAACAGATACCGTTAATACGGGTTCTGGTAACGATATAGTGGTGATAGTTGGAACTACCACAGCCGATCAATACGCCCAAACTGATATTGATGCCCCAAGCGGCAATACAGCACTAAATGTCAGCAATGTCCTTACACTTGCTGAACTGAATAGCAATGCTATTAGTGAAGCAGAAGCAGGTGAAACGATTGATGGTGGTGATGGGGCTGATACGTTAGTATTATATGGTGATACCGATCTTACCAAGATAACACTTGCTGGCATTAGTAAACTTCAAATTAATTCCAATGTTATTATCTCAGCTCAACAGCTTGCAGATCTTAACTTGACTGATATTTCAGGTAATGGCAAATCTAACATAAAAATTGTCGGTGACACCGATCAATCTGTTGATTTAAGTGCTATCAATTTCTCTAACATCCAGAGTCTTGAATTTGCCTCTACAATTACTGGAATTATCAATCAAGCTATTGCAGATGCCCTGCAATCTATCCTTGGCACCGGTTCTATCCAAGCAACCTCTGGTAGTGCAAATTTAGATCTAAGCAACACTGGTGTAGTTGATACTATCTCTGTATTAGATCAATCTGGAACCGTAGATACAACTCAAGGTGGTGCCAATAGATTCCCCACGTCTATTACCTTATCCAGTGATTTTGTAGTTGAAAATATTACCGGAGCCATTGTTGGCGATTTATCTGTAACAGATCCAGACACTGATGACACCCACACCTTTAGCGTCAATGACACCCGTTTTCATGTATCAGGGAACCAACTTAAGCTCAAAGATACTGCATCTTTAGACCATGAAGTTGATCCCACGTTAACCGTTACGGTAACGGCAAGAGATAGCGGAGGGCTAACTAAAAGCCAAGATTTTACTATTCAGGTTGACGATGTCAATGAAGAACCAACCGCTATTACATTAAGCAGTAAGACCGTAAATGAAAACTCAATGACTGGCGAAATCATTGGTACACTAGCAACTACTGATCTAGATGCCGATGATACACACACCTATAGTGTAGACGATACACGCTTTGAGGTAGTGAATATTGATAATCCAAATGACGATCCAGATGCAGGATCACAACCCACACTCAAACTTAAGTATGGTAGGGCATTGGATTATGAAGCTGAAAGCTATGTTGATATAAAGGTAACGGCTGTAGATAGCGGTGGTTTAACCAAGGAGCAGACCTTTACTATTGAGGTTCAAGATGATCCTGACGACGCTGCTGATGTCAATGAAGCTCCAACAGTTATTGAGTTAAGTGATAGCAATGTTACTGAAAACGTTACTGGAGATATTGTTGGCTTTTTGACCATCACTGACCCTAATGATCCTAATGGTACTGATACTTATACCTATGACATTAGCGACACAAATTTTGAAGTATTAGTTGATAATGTAGCTCCGTCTTCCATTAAACTGGTTAGTAACACCATCCTCGAAAATAAGCTTGGGGAGAGGATTGGTACTTTAAATATCATCGATATCAATGATCCTGAAGGTACAGGCATTTATAGCTACAGTGTAGATAATGCAAATTTTGAAGTGGTGATTATCGATGATCCATATGATAGTCCAGATTTAGGATTACAACCTACGCTCAAGCTCAAGCAAGGGAGAGCTTTGGACTATGAGGCAACACCTACGGTTGATTTAACGGTAACCGTTACAGATAGCGGAGGTTTATCTAAATCAAAGGTTGTGAGCATTGATGTTCAAGATGAATTGCGTCCTGCTGATAACAATACCGCTCCAACAGAAATTCATGCAGATAATAACACTTATATTGTTACCGAAAATACTTTAGGAGATGTAGCTGCTACCTTATCGATTACTGATCCTGATGATCCGGAAAATGATGATACTTATGTTGTAAGCGTTGACGATACACGCTTTGAGATAATACCAGATCAGGATACACATTCTTATGTGCTTAAGCTCAAAGATGGAATGGCTTTGGATAGGGAAGCAGAACCCACGGTTGATGTGGTTGTAACTGCTACAGACAGCGGCGGCTTATCTAAGCTGCAACTTTTGCCCGTTACGGTTTTGGACGTAGAGGATCCAAATGGAAATATTGCTCCGATCTACATAACATTGGATGATCAAACAGTTACTGAAAATATTGCCGCAGATGTAGTTGGGACTTTAACAGTTACTGATCCTAATAATCCTGATGATCCTGATGATGATGACACTAGCTTCGACTATAGCTTAGATGATACGCATTTTGAGATAGATGGTACGACACTCAAGCTCAAGCCAGGCATAGCCTTGGATTATGAAGCGGCATCTATGGTGAATGTAACGGTAACTGCTACTGATAGTGGTGGTTTGTCTAAATCCCAGAGCTTTAACATTAATGTTACAGATGATCCTCTTGATGCAGTTTCAGCATTAAGGCCACAACTTAAACTTAAGAATGGCGTGGCCTTGGATTATGAAGTTGCAAGTTATGTTGATTTAACGGTAACCGTTACGGATAGTGGAGGTTTATCTAAGGAGCAGATCTTCACCGTAAATGTCCTCTCTCAAGCGGAAGACGGCGAAGCTAATGTAGCTCCGACTGACATTACACTATCCGATAATGGTGTCATAGAAGGTGTTAGAGCAGACATCGTTGGTAGTTTAACTGTTGTCGACCCTAATGATTCTGATGGTACTGATACTTATACTTATAGTGTTAGCGATGCCAACTTTGAGGTATTGACTGGTAATGTAGCCCCAACTGACATTACGCTAACCTCTTCAGATGACACAGTAGAAGAAAATGTTACCAGCAAGATAATTGGTACCTTAGGCACCAGTGATTTTAATGATCCTGATGGTACTGGTAATTATATTTACAGTGTGAACGATGACCGTTTTGAGATAGATGGTACAACACTCAAACTTAAGACTAACAGGGCATTGGATTATGAGGCCGAAGAAGGCCAAATAAGTGTAACAGTTACCGTTATGGATAGTGGTGGTTTATCTAAGTCGCAGGTTTTTGCTATCAACATTCAAGATGAGGTTGAGGATAATAATGAAGCTCCTACTTCTATTACTTTGGCTACAAAAACTGTTTCTGAAAACACCATCGGTGCGACAATTGGTATCTTAACCGTTACTGATCCAGATGGTGATGATGCATTCAGTTATAGCGTAGACGATGAACGCTTTGAAGTAGAAGGCACAACACCAGCAGTACTTAAGCTCAAAGCTGGTAGAGCCTTGGATGATGAGATGGAACCTACAGTCCAGGTCACAGTAACGGCTACAGATACAGGGGGATTATCTAAATCGCAATTATTTACCATTACAGTCAATGATGTTGATCTTGATGACAATGCGACTCCAACTAATATTGCACTGAATGATCAGAATGTTACTGATAACATCACTGGAGATATAGTTGGTGTTTTAGCCGTTACTGATCCTGATGGTGATACCAGCTTTACCTATAGCGTAAATGATGAACGCTTTGAAGTGGATGATGGAAGACTCAAACTCAAGGATGGAGTGGCCTTGGACTATGAGACAGCTTCTACAGTCGATGTGATGGTAACCGCTATGGATGACGGTGGTTTATCATTATCGCAGCTATTTACCGTTGCAATTCGAGATGTAGCTCCTGATGCTAACAGTATGCCAACTAGTATTGATATAGATGATCAGAATGTCACTGAAAATGTTACGGGAGATGTAGTTGGAACTTTAACCGTTACTGATCCTGATGCTGATACCACATTTATCTATAGAGTGGATGATAAGCGTTTTGAGGTAAATGATACAGGACAACTTACACTCAAGGCAGGGATGGCCTTAGACCATGAAGTAGAACCTTCAGTAGATGTAACGGTAACGGCTATAGATAGTGGTGGCCTATCCAAATCGCAGCTCTTTACCATTACAGTCAATG
>LFCU01000053.1 GCA_001044195.1 Candidatus Achromatium palustre | reverse complement strand
CCGGACGTAAAGTGGCCGATGGCTTCAAAAAAAACATGAAGATTGTTTTTGATAAATTTCTACCAAACTGGAATTATTGTGCAATTCCAACACTTTAAGAGGGAAATGCACAAATTAAAAAATCCTGAATCCTCAGCGATAAAAAAGTCTACCCGATATTTACCGATAAGATAGTTGAAATATAAGCTAAATTGCCTAAAAATTTTGGAGAGGATTTTGCGCCATTGCACTTCGTCTGTTGTTTGAGGTTTGACGAATGCTGCGCCAACTTTACCAAAAAATTTGTTTTTGAAGTCAATGCCAACTTCGGTGTTCATGCCAAGGACAATTTTTGTTACTTCTTCGAGTGGATAGCCATTCATGTGATTGGCTTTGCTGCCTATGGAACGTATTGTTGGGAGATCCAAGCGGATGCATTGAATTTCGTTTTTGTGTTTATGTAGGAAGCTGCCAAGTGTGGTTTCAGGGACTTTAAGGAAGGTTGCAATATCCTTTTTGGTGGCAATTTCATTGTTGACGGAAGCGGAAAAGCCGAAATTTTTAAGTAATATTGCTCCATCCCAAGTTTGGGCTTTTTCCCGTGCTTGGCTGTAGGAACCTTGTAATACATCCACTTCAATAGCTTGAAGTCTCTTTAAAATAGCAATCTTTTTGGTCCGAGCCTTGGGGCCAGAAAAATCTATGATCAAAATTTCGGTTTGATGTCTAGTAAATGCGTATACTTCCTGTTCCCTTTGAGCGGAACTACCAATTGTAGTCTTGTGCTTAATTTTTAGCACAGGATTGGGTAAGTGTTTCTCTTTTTGTAATTTTGCAATATTTAGCCGTAATAAGTCAAAATGACGAACGTCAAAAAAATCAGCAATATCAGAGCTAAGAACAAAAACATTATCCAAAAGATTTTCATAAGTTAGTTGAACATTTTTATTTTTCCATAAGTTAAATCCTTCTGGAGCTTTTATGTAAAATTCCAGCAAATCTGAAATATGTGGTATTTTAGACATCGTATTGCCTCGCAATCTATATAGAGTATGCCCAGTGAGTACGTATACTTACTGCTAGATTTGTGCCGATTTACCAACATTGACCATGAACGAAATTTTTCGTGCATGATCGGATAACTTATTATTTTATATTATAATTTTCAAAATAAGTTGAAAAAAGTTGAAATAACAACCCATCAAAAATTCAACAATAAACTGTGCATATTTTTTGTATAAATTATCCTATTTTGATCAACTGCGCAATTGTTTTAGAGTTTAAGTGTACCTTTCCAAGATTAGCACATCATCCCACATCCATTCATTTGCGGTTTTCGTCAAGTCAAAAAATCCAGAAAATGTACGCAATACATACCCTCCTGGATTACAAATTGTTGTTATCGGCGCAATGCCCGTTGGTTATTGCGCCCTACCTCGCTAGCATCGTATTACCAGATGATGTTGCGCGTTATGCTTATCGCCAAGGATTATTTGTCCTAGCGCAAAGTGGTGATGCTGTTATCATCCGCAATGATGATAAATTTCGTCCTAAACATTGGTAGCAAATTTGTGATCAATGGTTGTCCGCCTGGTTAAAGCTGTAATATAGCATAAGTGATATAAAATTTTTATGGCGGGATTCTCCCGCCCTACAATATTTGAAGTTATGTTGTGATATAATGCACTGTATCTTGAAACATTGACTAACACATAACACATCTATGACTACAGTAACTAAGCCTAATTTTGATAATATCTTGCATTTAATTCAAGAACTAGCTATCAATCAAAAAGAAGATAGACTGCATTTACAAGAAACTGAACGTTTACTTAAGGAACAATCCGCAGCAACGGACCGTAAAATAAAAGAAGTATCTACTCAAGTTGGGCATCTTACCAATCGCTTGGGAGAATTTGTAGAAGAGATGGTACGTCCGGCGGTATTAAAACTATTTCGCAAACGGGGAGTGCAAGTTAATCAAGTATTACGTAATTTAATTGCTTATGATGCGCAAGGGGAAAAATTAAGCGAAGTTGATTTATTGGCTATCAATACGGATATTGCGATAGTGGTTGAATGTAAAATGCAACTTACCATCGATCATGTTAATGATCATCTGGATAGATTAACTCAATTTAAACATAACTTTGCTCAATACGCTAACCAAACTATTTTTGGAGCCATTGCTAGCATCGTATTACCTGATGATGTTGCTCGTTATGCCTATCGCCAAGGATTATTTGTCCTAGCGCAAAGTGGTGATGCTGTTATCATCCGCAATGATGATAAATTTCGTCCTAAACATTGGTAACAAATTTGTGATCAATGGTTGTAGTCAGGTAGGGTGGGCACGGCCTCATCGTGCCTACGCAGGATTGTCAAATAATTTGTCCTTGTTCTTTGGTTTGCGTGGGCAAACGATACAGCCGTTTGCCCACCCTACCTGGCTGTGCCTGTAGTTATGGGCATGATCCTGCAAAGCCACTAACAGTCACTTGCAAGTCGGCACCACTGTATGGTCCTGTACCTGCAGAATTGCTGACACTAACTCCACCGTAGCAGTAAATGGTATCTTGTGCTGAACCGTCGAGGGTGCCGCAAGATGTACTATTGTGACTTTTAGAACGGCATGTATATCCTGAAGAGATACTGATACCTGTTGGTAGGGCAGAGTTGCTATTGAAACTATAGCTATAACTTCTTCCTGCATCACCACCAACATTACTATATACAGTAAATTCAGCACAAATGCCTGTTGTATTAGTGCCGTATACTGTATTTGCCGAACCTCCTTGGACGCTAATACTGCTGGAAATACCATCTGCAAACGGGTTACCAGAATTGCCATAAGTAGCTGCAGTGACAGCTCCACTGTTGTTACAGATAATTGCAATTGATGTAGTTGGTTCTGAGCCACCTGGTTTGGTTATATCAGGTAGAGTAAGAGATTGTACATTAGTAATGCAGGGTGGACCTGGGGGATCACAGGCTGCTTGCAGTTGTCCGGTTATAAGAAGGAGTGTGAGACATATTGGTAAGTTAGCGTGGATATTGGGCATAATATATACCTGTTTTGTATCTTTATAAAGTTGTTGATATTTTTTTATACTATAGCCATGCTATAGTTATTGGCGAATGAGTTCGATATTAACTTGGTCTAACAATCCGGTCTTGCTGGTTAGAGTAATAGTTGGTAATACCGAATGTTTAAGACCAAGTTTTGTAAGCTGATCTGGTAATACTCGTACTCTATAGGTTCCAATGGGAATGCTGGAGATGGTAAAGAGACCATCAAATTCTGTTATGGCTCGGGCTACTATAGTTTCTTTGCCATTTGCTTCTTGGCGTACTACTTGTATTGCCAGGTTGGCCATTGGTTGGAGCTTTTGGCCTATTTTTAGGTTTACAGTGCCTTCAATATCTGCAGTAACGATTACTGGCAGATCGATTGTGGTAATAGCTCCTGGTCGTGGGAGTATGGCACGTCCATTGTTACCAGGGGAATAAGTAGGATCAGGCATCTTGTTGGTATCCAGGATTACATCTGTCCATCTTCCAGTACCAGTTAGATGTTCTAATGGAGCCGCTCCATCAGTACGGGTAGCATAGGGTGTCTTATAGGCGGAGGATCGTACTCCTACGTCTGCTAAGAAGGGTTCATTGGGTTCGCGTTGGGCGTTGTTATTTTTATCTAAGAAGGTGCGGGTACGTACTATACCGCGTTGTCCAATTGAATCACTGGACATTTTTACTGAGCCACTGTGGACATCTGGAAAGAGACTAAAGGAAATAGTGGCAGCAGCATTCCATCCATTATTATTGTTAGCACTATCATCGCCACTATCATAATAGGCAAACCGCATACCTAGCTGGATAGTAGAAAATTTTTTAGTTAGAGATAGATAATAGGATTTGTTTGTGTTATTAGTGCTGGTGTCAGTGGTTGCCGTGTTTAATGTATGATTATAGCCTAAGTTAAGATTTATATCTTTAGGGAGCCATATCCCTGCACCTAAGGTATAAGTAGTAGTCCAAAAATATTTTAACATTTTTCAATCAAAAAACGAACCTTTC
>LFCU01000052.1 GCA_001044195.1 Candidatus Achromatium palustre | reverse complement strand
CCCGTATCTCTTTACCAACTTGGCGTTGTTGTTCCCAGGTATGAGCCTTAGTAAGTTTAGCCTGTATCGAGTATTGGCCAGTTTTACGAATAGTAGGCAGTACTTCTTCAAATACCCAATATTGAAACTTTTCAGCACTAGGAAGTTTAGATCTAAATACCAGAGCATAAAGATCTGGTTCTTGTATCATATTAGTCTGTAAATCCAATCCCATAAACTCTTGATTTATATGGGAGGAGAGATTTGCTCCCCCTAATGAATTCAATGATTTATAACGTTTACAATGATTCCTGACTGCTTCTCGTGGATTGGCATAGCCTAATGCTTTAGCAACATCGATTGCTACAAACCAAACCTTATCATCAATAACCAGGGTACGGATAATATTGTCATCAAAGTTGAATATAGATAAAGCACTCATAAATAAAATATCTCTTAATCATTATGTACCGTGTAAGAATCATATCTTAACACGGCATGATTTACAATAGACATTATCTGAAACCTCCTCCCATCTTAACTCACATAAGGCAATTATTAAGGTGTAGATTCCTGCTTTCGCAGGAATGACGGGTTTCGGATAATATCTAATTTAACGCCCCACACCTCCTTCGCCAGCAACTACAAATGGTGCCCAGGCTCCAGGATGCGTATAGTAGCTACGGTCAGGATTATCCAATACGTACATTTGGGCGCGTCTTAAGGCTTCGGCACGGCCTATTTGGCGATTTTCTTGCCATTGTTTGAACATGTGGCCTGTTAGGACTACAGCAGGTTGCGAGACCACCGACCAGTGCGAGACTAATAGTGCTTTGGCTCCAGAGTAAAAGAATGCCTTGGCTAGGCCAGAAAGTCCAGGTGCTCCAGAGCTACCATCTGGTGCTGCGGTATTACAAGCAGATAAGACTACCCAATCAGCGTTGAGTTTAAGGTCTTTGGCTATTTGAGAAGCGCGTAATAGGCCATCATTATCTGGCGTAGATTGTGGAGGAGGGGTCAAGGCAATGGCAGGTTCAGCTTGGCCAAGTTGAAATTGCTTGATCTCACCTGCTACCAGGGCATGAGTGGCAAATTGCACCACTTTATAGTCTTTTAATCTAGTTTTGTAGACTTGGGGAATATTCGCCCGTTCTTGTAAGAAGATGCTATTGGCTCCCGCGCCTAGAGTTTTAGCATTAGCTTTTAATTCTATAGCTGTGCCTGGTAATGGTCCCAGTATCGTGCTGAGTCT
Organism: Candidatus Achromatium palustre; assembly: GCA_001044195.1. GTDB lineage: Bacteria > Pseudomonadota > Gammaproteobacteria > Chromatiales > Chromatiaceae > Achromatium > Achromatium palustre. The sequence goes on along the minus strand of LFCU01000052.1, from coordinate 1,927 downwards.
ATTAGCTGGAATTACACCGCTGTTAATATCGCCTATCAATCTAATGCCGCCAACACCACGATTGGCACTGGGATCTCCGGTAAATTTAGGATCACCAAAGCCCACAAAGGGTTGGTTAGCTGCTTGGCGTTGGGTGGCCAAAGTTCGTAATGCATGGAGACTAGATACGGTAGGCAAGGTAACAGTGGCCAATTTGCGACTGAGCCAGGCAATGTTTTGATAGTCTTCAGGATTGCCCGTAGGTGGTGCGGTTACTAAGACGCTGAAGGGCAGACTTTCTAAAGCTCCATCAGGAATCACAAATAGAGTCTTAACATCTGCTAATCGTGCCGTTTCTGGACCAAGAATGTCTTGATATAGACTATGCGCAATAGCTACCGGAAATGCTTCCTTTAATCTGGTATTTGCAACTGGATCAAGTTTAGCGCGGAGTATTTTTACCTGTTTGGCAATATCTTCGGCGGTGCGATTAATTTGGCGGAAACTGGCACTATTAGGGGTAATGAGCCAGACAAAGGATTTTTCCCAACTTAAGGTAAAGGCAACTAAGCCTTCGCCAGGTTTTAACAGTCTTTGCACCTGCCCTAAAGCAATTGGCTTAGGAATCGTTAATGCGGCATATTCAGGAAATTCTTGAGCTAAACGCTGATTTAAGCCATCTAGTTTAGCCCTTAACTCCTGAACCCGTGTACGTAAGCTTTGAATTAGCTGCGGATCTTGCTTAGCATTAGGTTGACCTATAGCCTTAATTAATGCTGCATCGGCCTGTTGCCACATTTGTTGCGTATCTTCTTTGGCACGGGCTAAATCAGCCAAGGCATCATTTCCACTGGAAAATCTGGCTGCCATCTGGGCCAAGGCATTGCCTACGGTACCATCATGAAACAGCTGACTAATCTCAAAGGTTTCAGCCGTTAATGCATCACGGAGATTAGGTGCTTGGGCTAAACGCGCTGCGGCGATCTTAAGATGATAAGCAAAAGCATATTTAACTCCAGTCTTTTCCTTGTTTTCACCACTAGTAGCTGCACGACTATGTTCCAAAATCCGCTGGTAATAGATGCAACTAGCTTGTCGAGTATATTGCAAAGCCTGGGTATATTGGCCTTGTGCATCGTAAAGCGCGGCTAAATTATTTAAGCCTTGAGCAGTATTAGGATGCATCGGGCCTAGAGCATGTTCAATAATAGCCAAGGATCTTTTATACAGCGGTTCCGCCTGGGCATATTGGCCTTGTACATCGTAAAGCACGGCTAAATTATTTAGGCCAGTAGCAGTGTCAGGATGCATCGGGCCTAGAGCCTGCTCTTTAATAGCCAAGGCTCTTTTATACAGTGGTTCTGCCTGGGCATATTGGCCTTGTAAACGGTAAAGTGCGGCTAAATTATTTAGGCTACTAGCAGTATCAGGATGCATCGGGCCTAGAGCCTGTTCAACAATAGCCAAGGCTCTTTTATACAGCGGTTCTGCCTTGGCATATTGGCCTTGGTGATAGTAAAGCAAGGCTAAATTATTTAAGCCTATAGCAGTATAGGGATGCATCGGGCCTAGAGCTTGTTCATCAATAGCCAAGGCTCTTTTATACAGCGGTTCTGCCTGGGCATATTGGCCTTGTGAATCGTAAAGCAAGGCTAAATTATTTAAGCCTTGAGCTACATCAGGATGCATCGGGCCTAGAGCCTGTTCTCTAATAGCCAAGGCTCTTTTATACAGCGGTTCTGCCTTGGCATATTGGCCTTGCGATTGGTAAAGCAAGGCTAAATTATTTAGACTTTGAGCAGTATCAGGATGCATCGGGCCTAGGGACTGTTCGTAAATAGCCAAGGCTCTTTTATACAACGGTTCCGCCTTGGTATATTGGCCTTGTGATTCGTAAAGCCCGGCTAAATTATTTAGACTTTGAGCAGTATCAGGATGCATCGGACCT
>LFCU01000051.1 GCA_001044195.1 Candidatus Achromatium palustre | reverse complement strand
CCTTAATAATTGCCTTATGTGAGTTAAGATGGGAGGAGGTTTCGAATAATGTCTATTATATACTATAATTGTTGATGATGTGCTGAAATTGTGTAACCATAGCACTTTAAAGACCAAGAAATCGGTATTATCCTTTATGTTTCCAAAAGTACTTTACGCTTTATTGAATGGGGAATAATGTACTTGTATCCATTTTGACAAGTATACTTAAAATCATAAAGTGTAAACTGGAAAATAAAGGATGACAATTTATATGTAATTTTTAGATTTAAAAGTTTAAGCAAATTCGCATCAAAATTATTCAGACATTAGGTGCAAACATGATATGGTAGCTTTTGAAATTCTGACCAACTATTAAGTTGTGTGAGTACAACAAAATGCTTGCTATTATATTTAAGGTACTCCATGATAATACTAGTTGGTGCTAGTTGATAATGGGCATAAAGCCCATTTTTTATTTATGGTAAAGACTTAATGCTCAAAGCACCAGAAAATATTTATACAATAATTCGGAAACCAGTAGAGGCACTTGGATACGAGCTAGTTGGAGTAGAAACATTCCATACCACCAATCGTATAGTATTGCGGGTATATATCGATCAGCCTACTGGTATAACTTTAGATGACTGTAGCACAGTTAGTCATCAACTAAGCGGTATCCTAGATGTAACTAATGTACTAACTGAACAATATAACCTAGAGGTATCTTCGCCTGGATTAGATCGACCTCTCTTTGAATTAGATCATTTTAAACGATTCCAAGGCTATAAAATTCGTATGGTATTAACTACTCCAGTACAAGGAAGACGTAAATTAAATGGCATACTATTAGAAGTTATAGGAGACCAGATAAAAATACAAGACGGTGATACTATACATCATATCCCGTTTGGGCTTATGAAAACTGCTCGATTAGTACCAGATTTTTGAGGTAGATCAATCTTATGAACAAAGAGATACTGCTCGTAGTAGAACGGATATCTAATGAACGTGGGGTAGAAAAAGAAATTATTTTTCAAGCTCTTGAAGCGGCTCTAGCTTCAGCGACTCGAAAACGCCATGGTAACAATATTGAAGTACGAGTAGCTATTGATAGAGATACCGGTCAATATGAAACATTTCGTCGCTGGATGATTGTAGAAGATCCTAAGGATAAAGGCTTAGAATTTCCTAGATCACAACTTTCTATATCAGCCGCTGTTGAACTTGGTTTGGATATGCAAATAGGTGATTATACTGAAGAGCCAATGGAGTCAGTAGTATTTGACCGTATAGCAGCTCAAATAGCCAAACAAGTAATTGTACAAAGAGTTAGAGAAGCCGAACGTACTAAAATATTAGATCATTACAAAAATCGTAAAGGTGAATTAATTACTGGAGTAGTGAAGCGCTTAGATCGAGGTAATGTGATTCTTGATATTGGAGGTAATATAGAGGCTTTGATACTCAAAGAACATACTATAGATAGAGAATCCTGTCGAATTGGTGATAGGCTACGAGGCTATTTATATGATGTACATTTAGATACTAAAGGGCCACCTTTGTGTGTCTCCCGTACTGACCCTCGATTTCTTATAGAACTTTTTAAATTAGAAGTCCCAGAAGTAGGCGAAGGTTTGATCCAAATTATGAAAGCCGCACGAGATCCAGGGATACGGGCCAAGATTGCTGTACACACCGAAGAATCTCGTATTGATCCAGTTGGATCTTGTGTTGGAATGCAAGGGTCTAGAGTACAAGCAGTTAGTAAAGAATTAAATGAAGAAAAAATAGACGTGATACTATGGGATGAAAATCCAGCTCAATTCGTAATCAATGCTATGGCACCAGTAGAAGTAGTATCTATTATATTCGACGAAGATTCTGGTAGTATGGATGTAGCCGTTAAAGAAAGCGATGTATCCCAAGCCATTGGTCATAGAGGTCAAAATGTTAGATTAGCAAGCCAATTGACTGGTTGGGAGCTTAATGTTATGAACGAATTTAAAGCAGAGGAGAAAAGAGAGGCCGAAGCCCAAAATTTAATAAATTTATTTAGAAATCAATTACATGTTGATGAAGAAGTTGCAACTGCATTAGTAGAAGAAGGCTTTACTTCGTTAGATGAAATCGCTTATGTCCCGATAGCAGAATTATTAGACATAGAAGAATTTGATGAACCCTTAGTAGAACAGCTCCGCCGTAACGCTAAGGATGCTTTAGTTACTAAAGCTATTGCTAAAGAAGAAGTAAATGGTATTGCGCCTGATTTATTAGCTTTTGAAGGTATGGATAATGAATTAGCCTTTAAGATGGTAGCACGGGGCGTTGTAACAGTAGAAAATTTAGCAGAACAATCTGTAGATGAATTGATGGAAATAGAAGGCATGGACAAACAGCGTGCCGCTGCCATGATTATGAAGGCACGAGAACCGTGGTTTAGTGCGGATGCGCAGAATACATAATTTAAATGCGCAGTAAAAAGTTTTTGGAGGTTTTCTAGTGAGTGCAGTAACCGTCAAGCAGCTAGCCAACATGGTAGGAATTCCTGTGGCACGTCTCTTGACTCAGTTAAATGAGGCGGGAATCCAGCTCAAAAATGAGGATGCTTCCGTCACAGAAACAGAAAAAATGCAGTTGTTAAGTTATCTACGCCGTAGTCATGGTGCTGATGAGGTGGCCTCAGGTGCTACTCCAAATCGAGTTACCTTGAAACGTAAATCTATCAGCGAATTACGCCAAACTGCGGCTACGGTTATGAGAACAGGTGGACAACATCGGCCTAGCAATTCACGTTCTGGTGCTAATGCTACTAACGCGACTAAAGTAGTAAATGTAGAAGTACGGCGCAAGCGTACTTTTGTAAAACGTAGTGATGCTCCAAAGGATGCAGCTAAAATACGGGAAGTTGAAGCTGCAAAGAATGCGTTAAAGAATCAGGCACGGCAGCAGCAGCAACAGGAACAGGAGAATAAATCTTTACGGTTAGCCCAGGCTGCACGTATGCAAAATAGTGAAATGGGTAAACCTAGTAGAGGACCAGGTATAGATTCAGGTGATCAAGCTAGACATAAGCAATCGCTATCTGATAAATCCCAGATAAAACTTCAAACCCCTGACGCTAATCAAGCTCCTGGTGCTAATCAAAATGATAGATCTAATCAGGTTTCTAGATCTCATCAAAGTACTAGATCTCATCAGACTGCTAGGACTAATCAGACTTCTAGGACTAATCAGACTTCTAGGACTAATCAGACTGCTAGGACTAATCAGACTGCTAGGACTAATCAGACTTCTAGGACTAATCAAACAGCTAGGAACAATCAGACATCTGATGCTAATAGAGGTTCAGTATCCACTGAAAAACGCACTGAAGCCAGAAGACACAATGATAGAGGTGAGGCAACAAGAACCAGAACTGGAACTGCAAACCGTAGTAGAGCTAATACATCAAGCCCTAGCACTAGGTCCAGACCTATTGGCAGCACTGATAGACCAAGAACTGCTAGTAGTACTGCTATAAAATCAAGGACTAGTAGAGACACAGGTTCCAGACAAACAAGTGGCGAAGAGCGTAAAAGTTCCTCAACGCCTGAAAAAACAGCAGAAAAACGCTCCTTGCGCCGCGATTCTACACGTACTACACAAACCGGAAAAGAAAATAAGCTTTCTATAGTTAGTGATGATAACACATCACGCAAAACCTCTATACGTAAAGAATCTAAACGCACTCGAGATGTACCTCTTGTCATAGCAGCTATAGATATAGACGATGATACATCAGGCAAAGATGAATTACATATGCCTGAAGGACGGCGTGGTAGGAGACGGAAAAAAGCCCCACGTAAATCTGCTAAAGTAGCAGCGTTAGAGGCACAACATGGCTTCCAACGTCCTACAGCCCCGATAATACACGAAGTCAAGATCCCTGAGACAATTACTGTTGGCGACTTAGCCCAAAAAATGTCTATACGAGTTCCTGAAGTAATTCGAGAGCTAATGAAACAAGGTATTATGGCAACTATAAACCAGCCAATAGAACAGGATATCGCTATGCTATTGGTGGAAGAAATGGGGCATAAACCTGTTGCCATAGAACACAAGGATATCGAAAAACAAATTATAGAAGCAGCTAGTACCACTACAAGCGAGATGTTACCTAGAGCACCAGTAGTTACCATTATGGGACATGTTGATCATGGCAAGACCTCGTTACTAGATTATATTCGTCGTACCAAAGTAGCAGCTAAAGAAGCCGGAGGCATTACCCAACATATCGGAGCCTATCATGTAGAAACTGATCAAGGCATGATTACTTTCTTAGATACACCAGGACATGTAGCTTTTTCGGCTATGCGGGCTAGAGGTGCTCAAGCTACAGACATCATTATTCTCGTTGTTGCAGCAGATGATGGCGTAATGCCACAAACCATTGAGGCCATTCAACATGCACGTGCTGCTAAAGTACCAATAGTAGTAGCAATTAACAAGATTGATAAACCAGAAGCTAATTTAGATCGAGTACGTCAAGAGCTATCGCAACATGGGGTTCTTTCTGAATCCTGGGGAGGGGATACCATGTTTGCAGAGGTTTCAGCAAAAACTGGGGCTGGTATTGACAATCTATTAGAAACCATCCTATTACAAGCCGAAGTACTAGAGCTTAAGGCTACAATTGTCGATCCTGCGCGTGGTACTATTGTAGAATCTAGTTTGGACAAGGGACGAGGTGCTGTAGCTACCATATTAGTACAATCAGGCACTTTACATCGTGGTGATATGATAGTCAGTGGCGGTCAGCTAGGTAGAGTCCGTGCGCTATTTGATGAAATGGGACGTGCTGTAAAAGAAGCAGGTCCCTCAATACCAGTACAAGTCCTTGGTCTATCTGGCGCACCTGATGCTGGTGAGGACGTAATCGTAGTCGCGGATGAACGTCGTGCTAAAGAACTAGCAGTATTACGCCAAGTCCGGGCAAGAGATACTAAATTAGCAGCCATTAAGACGACCAAATTGGAAAATCTGTTCTCACAAATGAATGAGGCAGAAACCAAAACCTTAAATCTCATTATTAAAGCTGATGTACAAGGCAGTGCCGAGGCCATACGGGATTCCCTTAATAAATGTTCAACTGACCAAGTAAAAGTTGTGATATTAGCCTCAGGTGTAGGTGGCATCAATGAATCTGATGCAAATCTAGCTATATCTTCCAAAGCTACACTTATTGGCTTTAATGTACGTGCAGATGCCTCAGCGCGGCGTGTCATAGAAGAAAAAGATTTAGACTTAAGATACTATAGTATTATTTACGAAGCGATTGATGATGTTAAAAAAGCCATCTCAGGACTATTAGCACCTGATATACGTGAAGAAATTGTAGGTATCGCTGAGGTACGGGATGTATTCCGCTCCACTAAATTTGGTGCAGTTGCAGGCTGTATGGTATTAGAAGGCATAGTAAAACGCAACAACCCAATCCGTGTATTACGTGATAATGTAGTGATCTTCCAGGGTGCCCTAGAATCCTTACGCCGCTTTAAAGAAGATGCTGTTGAGGTTAGAGCTGGATTAGAATGTGGAATTGGGGTCAAGAATTATAACGACATTAAAGTAGGCGATAATATAGAGGTTTATGAACGCACTGAAGTTGCACGTACCATAACATGAGAGAATTTCAACGTACTGAAAGGCTAGGGGCACAATTTTGTAAAGAATTAGCGGCCATTTTTCAAGAGATGGTTCGCGATCCACGCCTTGGTATTATTACAATACAAGAGGTCAGGGTAACAAACAATTTAGCTCATGCCAAAATATTCTTTACTTGCTTTAATAGCAATACTAATAGTGATACTAAAACTACTGAGACACTATTAAATACAACCTTAGCTGGTTTCTTACGACGCGAATTAGCTCATAGGATGCGTATGCGCGTTATACCTAAACTTCAGTTCATACATGACACAACTATAGAGTATGGTGAACATTTAACAAGGTTAATTAACCAAGTAACTACTGATCAAAAAACTGATTTTTGAACCATGATCGGTGTGCAATGCACACCTTACTAGTTAATTTTGTACATCCTATCCTGGTTCAAACAAGAACATTTAGTAATCTAAAACTAAGATATTAACACCAATGGGACAACGACACAAAAATGGCCGTAACATTACTGGAATCTTACTACTAAACAAACCTATAGGCATTACCTCCAATACAATACTACAACAAGTAAAACGCCTCTATAAAGCCCAAAAAGTCGGACACACCGGCAGTCTAGACCCACTAGCTACCGGAATGCTACCACTTTGTTTTGGAGAAGCTACCAAAATATCTACCTACCTATTAGATGCAGATAAGCACTATCAAGTCCGAGTGCGCTTAGGTATTACAACTACTACGGCAGATATGGAAGGTGACATAGTTGAAACAGCACCATGGCAACATATATCTAAAATACAAATTCGCAATCTGTTAAAAAATTTTGAAGGCGAAATAGAACAACTACCTCCTATGTACTCAGCCGTTAAGCACAAAGGCGAACGCCTATACAACTTAGCACGGCAAGGGATTGAAGTAGAAAGAACCCCCAGACGCATAACCATATATAGTGTCAAGCTGCTAGAATGGGAGCCACCAGAATTTGACTTGGATTTACGATGCTCCAAAGGCACTTATGTACGAACTTTAGCTGAAGATCTAGGCAAATTAGCAGGCTGTGGTGCCCATGTAAATGCTTTACATCGAGTAGGTGTTGGCCCATATCAGGAAGCCAATATGGTCTCTACAGAAGCTATAGAAGCCGCAGCCAGGACTTCATTAGAGGCTTTGGATGCTCTACTGTTGCCAATAGAAACTGCGCTAGAGCATTGGCCAGAATTAAGAGTCTCTGAAGCTTCAGCATTTTATCTTAAACAGGGCCAAGCGGTTTTGATCCCCAAAACCCCTACGCAAGGTTTGGTGCGGTTGTTTACAAAATCTGGAATTTTCTTAGGTATAGGCAATATTACAGATGATGGTAAAGTACAACCCAAACGCATTTTAGGTAAACGCTAATAGTTAGGCTAGTTAGACTATTAAACTAATTAGTCTAAATTGGACTAAATTAGACTAAATTATACATTAGCAAATAGATCCACGATCTTTTGAGTAGCGGGCCTAGATTCCCATAAACTCACCATTCGTACATCCAAATCCCAATGGCGATATTTATATAAAGCCTGTATAATAGCATTATCAATCCAAGCACTAGCATTACCAAAGGCACCACCACCTAGCCTAGTAAGAAAAACGGTTTTATTCTGTGTATTTTCGAAATTTAAAATGGCAGCACAAAGCGTAGCTTCATAAGCCGCGTTTAATACTAGTTTCGCAAAATTAGCCCACAGTTTTGGTGGGTGTTCAGAATAGGCAACAGGCAAAGCCGAGCAATAGACTTGAGTAACAGTATGGGTACAATTCCTAATAGTCACCTGAGTATCCCATTGCATGCCTACGCGCAATAGATTTTTAAAAAGTTCCAATTCCTCACTAGATGCCTTTCCAAAACGTTCCGAAAGCTCTTCAAGACCAGCCCTAGAAGCTAAAGCATAACCATTTTGCATACGCCACAGTCTATTATCATAATTACCCAAAGCTCTGCCTAAATCGGCAAGACAATCAATTTGATTATCATAAGTTTGGCCAATTTTGCCATTTACTACAGCAAAATAGTTGCGATAAATAGTTCCAGCACCTGCGGCGATGGCACAGCCCGGCCCTTGGGTACCATCTTGTTCATAAATACCAACTCCTTCTTCTGGTGTTACAAAAGGGTCAACCATTTCCAATAAATTGAATTGGGAAGCCACTTGAAATAAACATCCGGCATTTTCAGCATCAGCATGTAAATTCTTAACATTGTTTAATACTTCTGTTACGGAAATTTGTCCGTTATATGGTGGTGTGAGTTGATTGACACGGTGCCGTAATTCCTCTAATGATGGTGTCTCTAAATATCCACATTGAAAGCTACGTCGATTAGCTAGAGATGTTAATATCTTACCATCAACTGTAAGATAGCAGCGTACTTGTTCTGGAGATTTTTCATCTAAATCTGTTAATTCTTCAAACCATGTCATTATGAGCAGAGAGCCTATTTGTGATAAATGAGTACAAAAAATAAATCAATATGGACCAAAAGGGACTGGTTCATTCTGATGTTTGAACATAACATCAGAATTACATTATTCTTATAATAGTTATAAGGTCTCACAATAGAAAATTTACAAGCAAATTTTTTTAAATTGACACTATCACACTATCTAGGACAAAATTTTGGGACGATTTTAGAGTATAGCATAATAAAAATTATTTTTAAATAACATAATGTTAGTTGATGAATTAGACTGAACCAGTGCCGTAACTAACGCCACACAAAATAAATATTATTTATGTTATTATGAAATATACTTATATCTTTTTGTCCAAAATCCAAATCTATAATACAGCAGGTAGATACGATTAAGCCGAAGTTGTAGGTGCGATTAGCTTTAGCGCAATCGCAAAATTTCTATCGTTACCACGCCTGCGTGGGAGGCAATATTGACAAATGTAATTTACGAAACTGGAAATTTGTTGCCATGCTAGTTACAATCAACCCCAACTACGATTCTCATACGCCAATACAATCGCTAGGATGCTAGGATAAAAAAATATGGCTATAACCAATTTGAATAATTTTGCAGATCGCTTCGAACCATTTCAAGCTGCAACAAGCATTGGTACCTGGGAATTTTGGCCCCATACTAATCACCTGGCTTGGGATCAACAAAACTACTTATTACACAATACCACTCCACAAGATTTTGATAACACTCTTGAAGCCTGGCTGCAATATATCCACGCTGATGATCGCAAATTAGTATCTAATACTATAGATCAAGCTATTGCTAATTTATTAAGTCACATTGATATTCAATTTCGAGTACAGAATCAAGATCATGTGATTCGGATTATCGAACTTCATGCGATGGTATTGCAAGATGTTGATGCTCCCAATAGCCTACGTATTACAGGAATCAATATAGATATCACCAAACGCCTACATGCTGAAGAAAATTTACAACTAGCGATCAACATCTTTCAACATACTAATGACAGCATTATCATAACTGACGAAAAACAGCGGATACTAGATGTAAATCCTAAATTTGTAGAGCTTACAGGGTACAAAAAAAGCGAAGTTATTGGCCAAACGCCTCGAATATTTCGTTCTCATATCCACAATAAAGCATTTTATGCGAACATGTGGCATATTATCGAACAGCAAGGCTACTGGCGCGGAGAAATCTGGAATCGCCATCGCAATGGTGGCCTGTATGCAGAATTACTAACCATTTCTAAAGTTCAAAATCTAAATAGCAAAATCACTAACTACATCGGCCTACTATCTGATCTTACTGTAATTAAACAGCAACAATGGGAACTAGATCGGATCTCTTATTATGACTCTATCACCCAACTGCCTAATCGAGTAGTTCTAGCACCTAGAATGCAACAGGCTATGGCATACACCAAGCAAGTAGATCAATTACTAGCCGTCTGTTGTCTCGATCTAGATAATTTCAAACCCATCAATGACAAATATGGACATGATATTGGTGATAAACTACTATTTCAAGTTGGCGAAAGATTAAGAAATTGCCTCAGTTCTGATGATTCTGTATCCCGCAGTGGTGGTGATGAATTTGTGCTATTATTAGAGGGTCTAAAAGACATCCATTCATGTGAAGGGATGTTAGCCCGTGTTTTACATCGTATGAGAATGAAATATGTGATTGCAGATTATGAAATTACCCTTTCTGCCAGCATAGGCGTTACATTATTTCCTGCTGATGATGTTGAAGCTGATGTTTTATTGCGTCATGCCGACCAAGCCATGTATCAGGCTAAAGAAGCTGGTCGAAATTGCTATAAAATATTTGATTTAGCGCAAGATCGGGAGACTCAAGCTTGCCAAGAGATTTTCATCCAACTAGAGTCCGCACTAAAGAAGAGAGAATTTTTACTATACTATCAGCCTAAAGTAGACATGCGGCATGGTCTTGTATTGGGATCTGAAGCCCTAATACGCTGGAAACATCCACAACGGGGTTTATTATCGCCTGGTGCTTTTCTCCCAAAAGTAGAGCGTACCAGCTTTATTATACATCTAGGAGATTGGGTATTAGAAGAGGCATTACGGCAGCTAACAGTTTGGGATGCGGCAGGCTTTATTACTAAAATAAGCGTCAATATCTCAGGTCAACACCTCCAGCAAAAAGGCTTTGTGCAACATCTACAAAAATTGCTTAGCAAATATTCTAAAATTATGCCTTCTCAACTAGAACTGGAAGTGCTTGAGACTACGGCTTTGGATGATCTAGATCACGCATCTGATATTATTAATAAATGCCGTAGTTTGGGAGTTTCAGTTGCTATTGATGATTTTGGTACCGGCTATTCTTCCTTAATATACCTTAAAAGATTACCAGCTGATATCTTAAAAATTGACCAATCTTTTGTACGCGGCATGGTACGCGATTCAGAAGATAGAGCCATTGTAGATGGTATTATAGGATTAAGTCATGCCATGCATCGCAATATTATTGCCGAAGGTGTAGAAACTGAGGAACATGGGATAATGCTACTAAATATGGGCTGCGATTTAGGCCAAGGTTATGGAATCGCACGCCCGATGCCAGCAACAGAATTTCCAGAATGGGCTAATACCTATAAGCCGTTTCCATCTTGGTTCCAGCTCAACCAATGCGATTTAGAACACCAAGCAACATAGCAAACTTTAGATTTAGACTCCCAAGCTACCCATCTTAACAACTACTAAATACCAATATCATGTCCCAACAAGCACCTGCTCCTCCCGCACCGATCCCAGCGTCACCACAAAATCACACTAGCAATACTACCAACTCGACCTTATTACTTGCCGCCTTAGGAGTTGTATATGGGGATATTGGCACTAGCCCTTTATACACCATACGCGAGTGTTTTAGCGTTGGTGGAGCCGTACCAACAAATCTGGATATTTTAGGCGTAGTATCCCTAGTATTTTGGGCTTTAATGCTAGTTGTCACCGTCAAATACGCATTTTTTGTGATGCAGGCGGATAATCGTGGTGAAGGCGGCATTTTAGCCCTTACAGCACTAGTGTTACGTACTAAAGAAGTACCTACGAAACATCGTGCCTTATTAGCAACTATCGGTTTAACTGGGGCGGCATTATTTTATGGCGAAACTGGAATTACTCCTGCAATATCAGTCCTCTCCGCATTAGAAGGCCTAGAAATTGCTACTCCAGGAGTAACCCCCTATATAGTCCCCATAGCTATTATAGTGCTAATGGGTCTATTTATGATCCAAAGTGGCGGTACGGCTCGTGTTGGAGCTTTATTTGGTCCGGTTATGGTAATATGGTTTACCACACTTGCCATCTTAGGACTAATCAGCATCATCCAATCCCCAGAAATTATTGCAGCCTTGGATCCTAGCTATGGACTTAATTATTTTTATCGGCATGGCCCATCAGGATTACTGATCTTAGGTGCTGTAGTCTTAGTCTTCACTGGTGTTGAGGCTCTATATGTAGATATGGGACATTTTGGTCGCTATACCATACAAGTAGCCTGGCTAAGCTTTGTCTGTCCAGCCTTAGTATTAAATTATTTTGGCCAAGGTGCATTATTACTGCGAGATCCAACCGCCGTTATAAACCCATTCTACCGTCTGGCACCAGGTTGGGGCATTTATCCATTAGTCTTTCTATCCACAGCCGCTACTATCATAGCATCCCAAGCAGTTATTTCTGGTGCGTATTCTCTAACCAGAGAGGCATTACAACTAGGGTTTTTACCCAGAATGCGTATCTTACATACATCTCTTGATACTAAGGGACAAATCTATTTGCCAGCAATAAATTGGATTCTAGCCAGCGTAGTCATGATGCTAGTAATAGGTTTCAAATCTTCTGAAGCTCTAGCCGCAGCCTATGGCATCGCAGTTACTGGCACTATGGTTATGACTACGCTGCTTATGCTAGTAGTAGTTAGGTATCGTTGGCATTGGTCTCTACCCTTAGCAATAATTGTGATAGGGTTGATTCTTACTGTAGATCTAGCCTTTTTTGGCGTTAACGCCCTTAAAATAGCTGAAGGCGGTTGGATTCCGGTAGTAATTGGCTCTGTAGTATACCTATTAATGATGACTTGGAAACAAGGCCGTAAAATGCTCAAGGAAAAACTAGCTCCACATTCAATCCCAGTAGATAGTTTCTTAGATTCCTTAGCCATTGATGCACCTACGACAGTGCCAGGTACCGCTGTGTTTATGACTAGTAGCTTTGAAGGCATACCTCATGCGTTACTGCATAATATGAATCACAATCATGTCATTCATGAGCAAGTGATATTACTTACCGTTCAAGTCAAAGAAATACCTAGCGTATCTGATAAGAAGCGTGTGACAATAGAAAAAATTCGGCCTGGTTTTGAGCGTATTATTATTGACTATGGATTTTCTGAAACTCCAGATATACCCTATGCTTTAACCTTATGCAAAGAGAAGGGATTATTGTTTGACCCTATGACTACGAGCTTTTTCTTAAGTCGTGAGACTTTGATTCCAACGTTAAGTCCCAGCATGATGCGGTGGCGGGAGAATCTGTTTGCAGCTATGGCTCGTAACGCAGGTAGTGCTACTGAATTTTTACGCTTACCTACTAATAAAGTCGTAGAACTAGGTACTCAAGTGGAATTATAGTGCATAAAAAAATCCGTAGCTATTACGACAATATCTCCCTGAGACAGGCAGCAGCTTGGATGGGCAAGCCGTATCGTTTGCCCACGCAGCTAATGCAAAACGCAATGCAATGGCCAATTTTATAAGTTGTCATTGGTGGTTTGTATTTCGGTCGTTAAGCATTTGCGGACACATGGAGCCATATTACTTGGCTGCTAAAGTATTTGGGTGCAAAAATCCCTTATTTCTTCTACAGAAGCTGGCCATCCTTTTGCATTCCTAATAAGCTCATCCACCTCAAGATCACTTAAGCCAAGTTGGTGCAGAATACAACTTGCGAATAATCCAGTTCTTTCTACTCCAGCGCGACAATGTACTAATACACTGCTGCCTTCACGAATTTTTTCTGTAATAATCTGTACAAATTTGGAATACTCAATTCGATTGGTAGGTATAGAATGGTCAGTAATCGTGTAGCTGACCAAAAAGCATGGCAATCGTTTTGTGCGTATTGCCTCTGCATACCCAGGCGATAAGGATTCAATTTCCTCTGGATATGCCAAGCAGACAATTAAACTGAGGTTCACGCTTTGGGCATAGTGTTCAAACTCACTCCAGGATTCAGAAAGACCTGGCATGTGGTGCAAATAAAGCTTGCCGGGTATCTCATCAGGAAGAGGGACGGATCGAAACATGTTGACTCCTGTGACTAGCAGATCGGGTGGCAAACAGCCTATCGTTTGCCCACGCAAACCAAACAATAATGACAAATTATAATACCGAGTGGGTACGATGCGGTCGTGCCCACTCTACCTGGCTGAAATATTAAGAGGTCAGCTCTGAATGATAGAGGCATCCTGTACCTTAATCTGGAAAAGTCTTGCAACATGTTCAACAGATTCAAATTGACCATAAGGCTAGGTAGTTCAACCTAATGGTCACATGTATCACATTTTTTCATGCATATTTCAAGACTTTTTCCTAGAGCCAAAAGCCGTATTTCTCCGTGCAAAAGCCGATTTACCAAAATGCTCTGATACCCAATTTTCTAATCGGCGTACACTAACACTTTCTAAGGCTTTGCGAATCAAATCGTTACTTAATCTAACAGTCAATAAAGGCAGGATCAAAACCCATCGACTTACCTCTTTTAAAGGGCTGCGCTGCGAAAACAATTTGTATTTACCAAACATGGATTCCAAAACGTCAGATGTGGCTAACCACACCGTATTCTCTGCAATACCGTCACTTTCATTTTTAAGGATTCAGGATTTTTTAATTTGTGCATTTCCCTCTAAAGTGTTGGAATTGCACAATAATTCCAGTTTGGTAGAAATTTATCAAAAACAATCTTCATGTTTTTTTTGAAGCCATCGGCCACTTTACGTCCGG
>LFCU01000050.1 GCA_001044195.1 Candidatus Achromatium palustre | reverse complement strand
TATTAGGGTATAGATTCCTGCTTTCGCAGGAATGACGGGTTTCGGATAATGTCTATTCAACAGCTCACACCTTCAAGTCCATAAAGTCTAAAAATCCATTTTCAACCAAATTTAAAGATCATCTAGATTTCAACACCGATTATCTAGTTTAAGCATCCTATCCATAGATTTGTAGTGATCTTGATCAATTTATAAAATAAAAAAATTCAAAAAACGTATCCAAAAAAATTTTTTGTTATATAATTAGTTATTATTAATATAATAATTTTAGCAAATATCAAGTATAAAATCATGTTAATACAATCTTGTGAAATCACTGATGGACATTAATAGAATACATATTGTTCGATGGTGGTTGATAAGCGTCATCGCATTGGCTGGAAGTTTATTGACTTTGCCAGTGCAAGCAGATGATGTCCCTGTTACGATCACCAATCAAGCTAGAGCGGAATATCAGCATCAGGGAGCTACGTTTACAGTCTACTCTAATACTGTATCAGTTTTGGTACGTCCTGTAGCAGGAATGTCATTGACGGCTGATTACACAACCTCTGCTGTGCCTGGGACTATTATTACAATCCCCCACCAATTAACGAATATTGGCAATACTGAATTGGATGTTTCTCTTGCTGTGCGAAATCTTAGTGGTGATGGCTTTGATTTGGAAAATTTAGCACTTTACAAGGATACAAATGGCAATGGGGTACTAGATGAAGATGAACCAAGAATTTACCGTATATCCGCTTTACCTGTAAACACTTCGGTAAATTTGCTAGTATATGGCAAGGTTCCAATTAATGTTCTCATCGGTGCTGTTACAAAAGTAGAGATTGAAGCTAGCAGTCCTCAAACTTCTACACGCATAAATACTGATACTATTACGGCCATGGAAGCAGCTACCATAAAAGGTAAGGTATGGTTGGATGAAAATCACGACAGGATTCATCAGCAAAACGAACCACTTTTAGGTGGATATAATATTGAGTTACTTTGTGATAAAAATTATATTGCTTATAATCGTTCGATTGGTGGCCCAATTGGTGGTTGCAAAAAACCTCCTGCTGATAGTCCTTATGCACAATTGTTAGGCTATGAAGTAATAGCTAGCACGACTACCTGTTATGAAAAAGCAACCTTGGGATGTTATGAAATTGGCTCTATACCTCCTGGCGACGGATATGCTCTACGGTTTAAATGTCCTTATTCTGGTCAAGTATTTGGTGATCCTATAAATCAGGATCCTAAAAACCGCAACGCTTATGTAGAGCATGGAATTTTAAAAGATATAACTTTGTCCTCAGGTATTAGTATTATAGAGCAGAACCTACCATTAGACCCTAGTGGTGTTGTCTATGATGCCGTATCCAGACAGCCTATTGCAGGAGCAACAGTTACCCTAACTGGCCCACCAGGGTTTGACCCTAAGATACATACTACAGGTGGAGTAGATACCGTAACTACTAATAACAATGGATTTTATCAATTTTGGTTCTATCCTGACACGCCTCCTGGTATTTATACATTAAGTGTTTCAGCACCTAATTACAAGTTTCAATCTGAATTGATTCCTCCCAGTGGAAGATTGGTGCATCCACGTGCAAAAGGCGAGTGTAAAGGACAGCATTGTGTCCAACCACAAGCTGTGGCACCTACTAGTCAAGATAGTAACTTATTAACATATCACTTAGAATTTGATTTAGATTTTCCAAGCGGTGACGTTGAAATTCTTAATAATCACATTCCTTTAGATCCAGACTTTGGTTCACCAACATCAGCAGTATTAATCATTGAAAAGACAGCGGCCCGCCAAACAGTAGAATTAGGGGATTTTCTAGATTATACCATTCAAGTCAGAAATTTATCTGTTGCTACCGATCTTCCTGACGTTAAAGTATTTGATCGGTTGCCATTTGGCTTTGTCTATGTTCCTAATACGGCACGTCTTAATGGTGCTAGATTAGCCACTGAACCTATATCTCGCTCAGCACCTAATTTTAATATTGGTACCTTGAATGCTGGACAAACGGCTATTTTACGCTATCGAGTACGCATTGGCCCAGGCAGTATGCGTGGCAACGGTATCAATCGTGCGTATGCAACCGCTTTAGGTGGACGCATCCGCTCTAACAACTCTTATGTTAAGGTCAATGTTATAGCAGGAGTATTTACCAATGATGCCTATGTTATCGGTAAGGTATTCTTGGATTGTAATCTTAATGGTGTAAAAGATCGTAAAGAACTGGGGGTACCTGGTGTTACGCTGATGTTACAAAATGGAGTATCCGTAACTACAGATAGTAACGGTGCATTTAGCCTCTACGGTTTACGTCCTCGTACTCACGTACTGCGATTAGATGAACGAACATTACCTAAAGGTGCTAAACTATATACAATTTCACATCGTCATGCCAGAGTCTATCCCAAGTTAAGACAATGCACAAAAGCTAGTCGCAAAATAGAACGCGCATTAAGAGCCTGTCGTAAGCGTGGTTGGACTTCACGTCGCTGCCGCAAAGTACGCAGACAGAAACGAAAGTATCTTGCATGTTGTCGTCAACAAAATTGGCGTTCTGATACCAAAGCTAATAGCCGTTTTATAGATTTAAGTAATGGAGAATTGCACAAAGCCAATTTTGCTGTAGGTTGCCATTGCGGAGTTGTACGTCAAGTCAAAACTCGTATAAAACAATTTAAACACCAAGAAGGTACTATGGGTGAATTACCCAATAGACTCCAGCAAGGTTTTACCGCCCAAGGTAATACACCAATTGTTGATAGCGAATATAGAAAAGGTTTACCAGCAAGTGGTACCGTTAATACTTATAAAAAACGGCAACCACCAGTCGATAAATCGCAAACTAAGTCCGCTAAAAAAACGCCGGCCACACCTGCTCCGATATTGCCTATGCCAAATTCACTCAAAAAGTTGATACCTAAGTTAGATAACAAGTTAGGCTTTGTAAGTCTAAAAGATGGCAATATATTACCTTTTGCTCAAACTAATATAGTTGTCAAAGGTGTAGCTGGTGGCAAGTTATTATTAAAGGTAAATAACTGGCCAATTCCAGAAAGACGAGTTGGTAGAAAATTCGTTATGAAAAGTCGCCAATTAGAGGCTTGGGAATATATAGGCATAAGTTTAGAACCAGGCGTTAATAAATTAGTTGCAATTCAAATAGATCCATTTGGTAATGAGCGAGAAAAAGTTAGTATTAGCGTCAAAGCACCAGGACAGCTTAGTAGGATCAAACTAAAGATGGAGGATACTCATTATGCTGATGGCAAAACACCAGTTAAGATTGGCGTACAATTAACAGATAAGTTAGGGATACCAGTTACTGTTCGAACCTTTTTGACCCTGGAAAGCGGACTAGGACAATGGCAAGTTAAAGATGCAAATCCCAATGAACCTGGCATCCAGACCTTTATTGAAGGTGGTAGTGGTAACTATTTATTAATCCCCCCAAAACATCCAGGCAGAACTAAGGTGCGCATCTCCTCTGGAATAATAGCAGCACAACAAGACATTAAATTTTTAGAACCATTACGCCCAATGATTGCTGTAGGTTTAATCGAAGGCTCTATACGTCTATCTAAACTTAGTATGAAAAACCTAGTGCCAACGCGCAAACGGGATGGCTTTGAAGATGAAATCACTCAGATGAGCTTTGGCAATGGCGATACAACCAGAGGCGGTGTACGTGGTACTTTATATTTAAAGGGCAAAGTACTAGGCAAATATTTACTTACGCTCGCTTATGACTCAGAAAAAGAGACCAAGGAAAGGTTGTTCAGAGATATTCAGCCAGATGAATATTATCCAGTATATGGCGATAATTCAGTGCGTAGCTATGATGCTCAATCTACCGAACGTCTCTATGTTCGAGTAGATAAAGGGTCATCATACGTCTTATATGGTGACTATACAACACAGACAACTGATAAGGAGCGTAATTTAAGTCAATATAACCGATCTTTAACTGGTATTAAACATCACTTTGAAAATGAATGGCTGCGCTATAATCTATTTGCCAGCCAAACAACTGCTAGGCAAGTAGTACATGAATTTCCAGCCAATGGTACTTCTGGACCATTTTTTCTACCGTTTGGTAGCAATATAGAGCTAAATAGTGAACGGGTTGAGGTTGTTACTAAAGATCGTAATCACAGCGATTTAGTTATAAAAAACTTAACCAAACAACGCTATGTTGATTATAACATTAATCCATTTACTGGTGGCCTACTCTTTACTTCTCCAGTATCCAGTCGTGATGAAAATTTTAATCCGGTTTTCATTAAAGTAACCTATGAGGTAGATGGAGGTGGGGCTAAATTTTGGCTGTACGGTGTTGATGTCAAGGTTCGCGTTATGGAATGGCTAGGCTTGGGGGCAATGTTTGCCAAAGATGAAAACTTAGAAAACCGTTCTTCGATAATAGGTGCGTATGGTACACTGCGCGTAGGTGAAAAAAGTTATATAATTGCTGAGATAGCCAAAACAGATAGCCTTTTAAGTGGTCAAGGCCAAGGCGAACGCTTAGAATTTCGTCATCAGTCTAAACGTGTTAAGGCACGTATACATGGTAGTCAAACTAGTGCTAACTTTGACAATCCCTCCTCTGGTCTTGGCAGAGGTCGACAAGAAGCAGGAGGGAAATTGCGTTATAACTTAGCTCCTCGATGGAATTTAAACAGCGAGATTTTATACACTGCTGATAAGAATACTGGTGGACATCGTACTGCTGGCATGGTTAGTTTGGAACATGCGCTTGGTAAAAGAGTACGTATTGAATTAGGGATACGACGCAGTGAAGAAACACTAACACCTGCTGATACTACTACTGGTCGACAAGTGGATAGAGCCGTTGAAAGTGCACGGCTTAAAACTACAGTAGCTGTCACTCAAGGCTTACGCCTATTTACTGAATTTGAACAAGATATACATGATAATGATCGACATCTATTTAGTATAGGTGGAGAATATAACTTCTCTTCTCGTGGTAGAATATACGGACGTCATGAATTGATTTCAGGCCTTTCTGGAGCCTACGCCCTAAATTCTACTGGCAAATACAATCGCAGTACGCTTTTGGGTATGTCGTATGACTATGTAAAAGATGGCCAAATTTTTAGCGAATACCGTGGTCGAGATCAGTGGGGTGGTTATCAACCAGAAGCAGCAGCAGGTGTTCGCCATCGTTTTATGTTACAACCTGGATTGAGTCTTGATGCTAGTATAGAACGAGTGCAAAGTCTTGCAGGACGTAGTCGTACTAATCTAAATAGCCCAACATCCAATCTTAATAATAGCAATACTAATACTATTAGTAACTATAATAGAACCAACGAATCTACAGCCATGACAGCGGCCTTGGGATACACTGCTGATCCTCGTTGGAAAGGTTCAGCACGTGTAGAATTTCAAGACAGCGAAGATAGCCGTACCTTTCTTAATATTCTAGGCGTGGCAGCTAAAGTTTCTCCAAACTGGACTTTTTTAGGACGCAGTATCTGGTCCTATACGGACAACTATAACGTTGCTGATACTGATCAACGACGAGTACAAATTGGCTTTGCCTATCGAGATATAGAAGAAGACTTTTGGCATCTATTAGGTCGTTATGAATATCGATTTGAAAAAACTGGTGGCACCAGTGTTACTGCAACTAGTGGCACAACCTACACCACTCTTACCAACATAGCAACTAGTGCTGATAATCGTCGTGTTAACATATTTTCCATTCATGCTAACTACCAACCAACAAGACGCTGGATATTTTCTGGACGCTATGCCTTTAAATATGTAACTGATTATTCTAATAACATCAACACTACTGGCAATGCACATCTTGTAGGACTAAAGGCAACCGTAGACATCGGAAATCGTTGGGATATGGGAGTACAGGGTTACAGCTTGATGGATAGCATAGCCTCCACCACCCAATATGCAATAGGCATAGAAGGTGGCTACCGTGTTACTAGTGACCTCTGGCTGTCCTTAGGCTACAACTTCTTCGGTTTTTATGATCGCGATTTTGATAATATGGGCTATACTGATTATGGCCCATACTTGCGATTGCGCTATAAATTTGATGAGGATGACCTTCGACGGTTAAATCCTTGGTAAAAAAAATAACTACTAAATGGCTGTAGGGCATGAGAATGCCGCTATAAAAAGTTTGTACCATTTATGCTATATAATCTTAAAAGGCGGGATGCCATTATTTTAGACTAAAATATATATTGACAATGTGTATCTTAAATATGTTATATTAATTATATTAATTATTTTAGAATATATTATCTTAATTATTTTAGACTAAAATTTATAGATATTGCGGATTGAGAAATATTACGAATTTTTTGATTAAACGCAATTATTAAGTTTATTTGTCTAGCTATAATAATTTAGATCCAGTAAAATATAGCTATTTACTTAAATAGGTTATTAATTATGTATCGTAGTATATTATTGTATCTCCTGTTTACCATTAGTTCTGTAGTATGGATGGGGCAAGAAGTAATAGCTGCATCGCAAGAACCTCTGGTTGCAGAAATGGTAGTGCACCAGGTAGTGGTTGATAAAAAGGGGCGGAAGAGTTTGCGTTCAGCATCTAAAGCCAAGCCTGGAGATGTATTGGAGTATAAGGTAACTTACCGTAATAAAAGTCGGAGCAAAATTACGGATGTTATAGCTACCCTACCTATTCCTGAGGGTACTAAATATATTAAGGGTAGTGCTTATCCACGGCGTGTTGAGGCTAGTCTGGATGGCAAAGAATTTCATCGAGTACCGCTAATGCGTGATCGGCGTACTGGTAAGTTATTTGGGGCTGATGCCCCTTGGTCAGTTAGAACGAAGGGCAAGAAAGTTCCGGTAATTGATTACCGCGTCTTACGGTGGCGGATAAGCTCTATTCACCCCCATAGATATGTAGTAACCCGTGCGCAGGCTAGTATGATGGATGCTACTGATGCTCCAAAAACTCAGACAATTTTTCTAGATGGAGGGTCTTTTCAAAAATAAATAGCTAAATATTTCAAGGTATGTATCGACTTATAACCGTCAATTTGTCATTACAGTGTTTTATATGTGTTTAATTGTAGTAAACTTAGTTTTTTGTAGTGTTTATTCTTAAATGAGGAGTATTTTAACCATGAAACTTAAACATGGTCCGTTGCCAGTTTTGGGCCGGACTATTCTTACAACCATTATAGTTGGCATTGGGATGCTGGGCTATTGGTCCGTATCCCATGCGTTACCAACACCAGCAGGTACGGTGATTAGTAACCAAGCAAGAGCAGAGTACACCGCTGGTACACAGACCTTTGAGGTATTTTCCAATACTGTAGAAACAGTTGTGCAGCCAGTTGGAGCATTAGACTTACAACAAAGTCAAACCAAAGACGTTGCTAGTGGTAATTCTGTAAATTTCCCACATATTCTTACCAATACTGGCAATGTACCAGATAAGTTTGTGATCTCGGCTGTTCCTACTGATGGCACGGTCTTCGACACTGTAGTAATGTATAATGATACCGATTGTGATGGTATAGTAGATACCCCACCAGTTCAATTTACTGGCCTGACTCCGGAAATACCTGTCGCTGGTCAATTTTGCTTTATAGTCACTGGTGTTACAAAATCAGGCTTAACTGGTACTCCTTCTGAGAATATTACAGTTCAAGCAGATGGTGTTGATTACACCACATCTACTGGTACAAACACTGATACAGCAACTATAACTGAAAATGGTGCTTTATCTGTCACTAAGAGTCAGAGTCATACTTCGGGTGGACCTGGTACAGAAATTACATACACATTGACTTATGTAAATAGCGGTGGAGCAAATGTAACTAATATTCTTTTGTACGATGCAATACCAACTGGTACGACGTATGTTACAGACTCTGGAAATATTAACGGTACAGCAACACCTGATAGTGATGCTAATTGGACTTACACTGCCGCTGGTACGGCAAATGTAACAGTGGCGATAGCCGGACCCGTACTTCCAAATGCTACAGGCTATATCAGCTTCAAAGTAAAAGTCAATACAGATGCCACTGGTACTATCAATAACACACCATTTTTCTGCTATAATAATAGTACTGATGTAGTCCCGTCAGCCAGTCCTGGTGATTGTGATAGTGATAGTAATGGAACTCCTGATGCAAGTGCCATTGCTGCAAACCATGAAACTGGTAATACAGTTAACTTCAGCGTATTGCTTGACTTCTTGCAAAAATACCAAGCTTTAGATACCAATTGTGATGGGACAATAGAAGGAGCATATACAACATCCCAACTAACTACCGGTGCCGGACCAGGAGCTTGTATTCGTTATAAAATTGTGGCTACCAACAAAACTGGCGGCACTGTAACTAGCGTAATGATTTACGATCAAACTCCTGCATATACCGTATTTGATGATGGTAGTCGTAATTCAGCAGGAGGTGCTTGTGGTGGAACGGCTGATGCTGATGCACAAACTAGTATAGGTGGGACACGAGCAGGTGGGCAAATTACAGCACCGACTTGTGGTGGTACTGGCCCAGTAAATGCCTCCCTTGGTTCTATACCGAATAATACATCTGTTGATTTTACATTCGGTGTGATGATTCAATAAAATAATCCTCCATCTGTATGAAGGCGCAAAACTTGATAGTATTGCGCCTACATCTTAACTCAAAACGGGATTTTCTTAATCCCGTTTTTTATCGGGATGTTAGCGAGATAGAGCACCGTAATCAACGGGCATTGTACCAAAAACGAGATGAATTTTCGCCATAGTTGACAGTAACAAGATATGCTTAATTTATACGACACCGATTTTTATTCTTGGACGCAGCAGCAAGCAGCCTTGTTGAGAATGGGCAATATAGGAGCTATAGATATAGATAATCTTATTGAAGAAATAGAAGATATGGGGATTAGTCAATGGCGAGCACTAGAAAGTAGATTGATTGTATTATTAGCACATTTACTAAAATGGATATATGAACCTGAATATCGTAGCAATAGTTGGGAAGGTACTATTAGATGGCAAAGAAGTGAGGTACAGACGGTATTACAACATAACCCTGGACTTAAACATAAATTACCCGAAATATTTAAAGATGCTTACAAGCGATCACGTATCTTTGCTATGAAAGAAACAGGATTAAAATTGAATACATTTCCGCTTGACTGCCCCTGGAATTTTACCCAAGTTATGGATGATGATTTTTGGCTTGAGTAATTAAAAATGCCAACTCTACACGACACTGATTTTTATTCCTGGACGCAGCAGCAAGCAGACCTGCTACGTTCTGGTAATTTTGCAGCATTAGATATTACTAACCTTATAGACGAATTAACAGATATGGGGATGAGTGAACGACGTGAACTGGAAAGTCGATTACGTGTTCTATTAGCTCACCTTTTAAAATGGCAATTTCAATATCAATTATTATCTAATCGCTGGAAAGAATTTGAGGCCAAAAGTTGGCGCAATACTATTATTAATCAACGTACTGAATTAAGTATCTTGTTTAGAAAGTATCCAGGAACTAAAAGATTTCTTGCCCCTGCGATAGTGGAATCCTACAAGGATGCTAGAGAATTGGCAGCTAAAGAATCTGGTTTACCAATTGCCACATTTCCGAAACAGTGTATTTATTCTTTAGATCAAATATTGGATGATAATTATTATCCTCAATTAAATTAAGATATGAAAATAAGCCGAGATATTCCTGATGAATTATCATCACGTATACAATTACATCAAAATCAACTGCAACAAATTTTATTGTTTGGACGGCATCCTTCATTTCTTGTTTACAATTTGTAGATTGGTTATATTCCAAACATTCCTTGTCAATACTGGTGCGAATATACTATTCCAAATTGAAAAAGTGTAAACTACTTTTGGAAGCAAATGAAGGATGCCGAAAATTTACAAGCAAAATTTTTAAATTGACACTATCGCAATATCTAGGACAAAATTTTGAGACGATTTTAGAGGATAGTATAATAAAAATTGTTTTTAAATAACATAATGTTAGT
>LFCU01000049.1 GCA_001044195.1 Candidatus Achromatium palustre | reverse complement strand
GTTTAGTCAGAAAGACACTCGCATTTTCTAAAAAGTTGACAAACCATATTGGTGCTATTTGGAATTTTGTTCATCATTATAATTCAACTGTTGCTCGTGAATAGCTTTTATAAATCAATCAATTAAAAATCACTAACCTTTGGGCCACAACCCCAGTTTGCAATTAAAGTATCGTTCCCATGCCCTGCGTTACAAAAAATTAAATTGTTCACTAATTTTCTGTCAAAGTGAAGGCTGCCATATAATTGTGCAATTACACTAAAGCTAATCGCACCTATGTGCTTTTAATTGATGAATGATCTTGACCTACCATTCTATTTTTAGTAACTTCACTATCTTAAATAATAATAACATAAAAACACCGCTACATAATAAATGCTGTTGTATATTTGGCGGATTCAATGGAGGAGGGGTATTTAAGTGGAATTAAGTGGTGCCGAAATAGTCGTCCAAGCCTTAAAGGACGAAGGGGTTGAGTATGTATTCGGCTATCCAGGGGGAGCCGTACTACATATCTATGATGCCCTATTTAAACACCAGGCATTTAAACATATTCTAGTACGCCATGAACAAGGCGCAGTCCATGCAGCGGATGGCTATGCACGAGCTACTGGTAAGCCTGGTGTTGCTTTGGTAACATCAGGCCCTGGAGCAACTAATGCAGTGACAGGGCTTGCAACAGCTCACATGGATTCAATCCCTGTTATAGTCATAAGTGGCCAAGTGCCAACCCCAGTGATAGGCAGCGATGCCTTCCAGGAAGTAGATACCGTAGGCATTACACGCCCTTGCACCAAGCACAATTTTCTAGTAAAAGATCCACGCAAGCTTGCAGAAACTTTTCGCAAGGCGTTTTATTTAGCTACGACTGGACGGCCTGGCCCCATATTAATAGATATTCCTAAGGATGTGACAGATCCAAATGTTAAGGTTACTTATGAATATCCAAAAACTATGAAGCTGCGTTCCTACAATCCAGCCCAAAAAGGCCATTTAGGACAGATTAAAAAAGCTATAGAATTATTGCTTAAAGCCAAACGACCCATGGTTTACACTGGTGGCGGTGTGATATTAGGAAATGCCTCCCAAGCCCTTACTGATTTAGTGCAGCATATGAATTTGCCTATTACCCAAACTCTTATGGGGCTTGGATCTTATCCTAGTACCAATAAACAATTTTTGGGGATGTTAGGCATGCATGGTACTTATGAAGCTAATATGGCTATGCATGAATGTGATGTCCTATTAGCTATTGGGGTACGCTTTGATGATAGAGTCACAGCTAAGATTTCGCAGTTTTGTCCTGATGCTGCTATTATCCACATCGATATAGATCCTTCCTCCATTTCAAAAAACGTGCGAGTAGATGTTCCTATCGTAGGCCCAGTAAATAGTGTGCTTAAAGAAATATTGAAACTTATTAAAGCTGAATCTTGGCAACCTGATATTGCAGTACAAACGCAATGGTGGAACCAAATTGATATTTGGCGCAGTAAACAATGTCTCAACTATAACCGCGATAGTGATTCTATAAAACCTCAATTCGCTATCGAAACCCTCTATAAAGTTTCTAATGGTGATTTATATGTGACATCTGATGTAGGTCAACACCAGATGTTTACAGCGCAATTTTACAAATTTACGCAACCTAGACGTTGGATAAATTCTGGTGGCCTTGGAACTATGGGATATGGTCTTCCTGCTGCTATGGGAGTTCAAATTGCTCATCCCGATAAACCTGTAGCCTGTGTCTCTGGTGAGGCTAGTATATTGATGTGTATTCAAGAACTAGCCACTTGTAAGCAACATGATCTACCTATCAAGATCATTTTACTTAACAATGGCTATATGGGAATGGTACGACAATGGCAAGAGATGTTCTATGGCAGTCGCTATTCGCATTCTTATGTAGAGGCTTTACCAGATTTCGTGAAGATAGCAGAAAGTTTTGGCCATGTAGGGATGCGTTTAAAAGACCCTAAAGATTTAGAAACCGCGATGCGTGAAGCCTTTACTATGAAAGATCGCTTGGTGTTTATGGATATCCAAGTTGATTCTACAGAAAATGTTTATCCTATGATTGCTATGGGTAAAGGCCATCATGAAATGCATTTGGCACCGGAGTTAGCCTAACATGCGACATATCATCTCTTTGTTATTAGAAAACGAATCTGGAGCCTTATCTCGAGTAGCAGGATTGTTTTCAGCGCGTGGCTATAATATTGAAGCTCTAACCGTAGCACCAACCGAAGATCCAACCTTGTCTAGGACTACTTTGGTAACAACTGGTAATGAGGATGTCATTGAGCAAATTAAGAAGCAGCTTAATAAACTCATAGATGTGGTAAAGCTTCAGGATTTAGCAGAAAGCCCACATATTGAGAGAGAGTTGATGCTAGTAAAAGTGCGAGCTGAAAAAGATGACAGACCAGAATTGATGCGTTTAAGCGAAATTTTCCGTGCTCGAGTTATTGATGTAACTGAAATTAGTTATGTTATAGAATTGACTGGTACTGGAGAGAAGCTAGATGCCTTTCTTTCAGCAGTACCTGAGGGCTTAATTACTGAAGTGGTACGTTCTGGTCCTAGTGGCATTTCACGAGGGCCAAAAGGACTTACAGTCTAGTTCTCCGACAATATTTATAACCAATGTTGGGTTGCCAAACGGACGACAACCCAACCTCGCTATAATAAATGGTGATAGCTATTTCTATTTGACTTTGGACAAAAAAATATAAATATAGCTTATAATCACCATTATGCACTATAGCAGCTACAATACGCTTTATTAATAATAATCTAGCATAGAGCAACATCATAATGGCCACCAGCACTGCGGCATTACAAACAACATCCTTCACTGGAGCCGAGTTTGCGGAACAGATGCCAAACGCTCGTCTCATTTTAAGTGATGAACCTCAGCTGGAATCGCCAGAACACTACGAACAACTAGCATTACTAACCACCTCTCTCAATTGGAATTGGCGTGATCGTCAAGGATTTTTTATTGGAGCCAACCTATCGATTTATTATGATCGTAGTGAATTATTGCGACGTAAATTTTGTGGCCCAGATTTTTTTCTAGTCAAAGATGTTGAACCAGCAAAGCGTAATTCTTGGGTGGTTTGGGAAGAAGGTGGACGCTATCCAGATCTCATCATTGAAATACTTTCTGATTCTACTGCCAAGACGGATCGCGTCGACAAAAAACAGCTATATCAAAATATCTTTCGTACTCCAGAATATTTTTGGTTTCATCCCTATACTTTGGAATTCCAAGGGTTCCAACTTTCAAAAAAATTGATATATGAGCCAATTAATGACACTAATGGGATGAAATGGTCTAATGCCTTGCAAATGTATCTTGGCATTCATACCAACAAACTGCGCTTTTATTCCCAAGATGGCAACTTAATTCCTACTCCAGCCAAAAGTGCTGAGATAGAAAGGAAAAGAGCTGAAGCACTTGCGGCAAAATTACAAGAACTAGGAATAGACCCAACATCAATTAGTTCGTAGGATGGGTAATTTGTAGGTTGAGGTGTTTTAAGGAAAGTGATAGGTGATGAGCTATCATTATAGAGACTTGAATATGTTGACTGAAATTATCGCTACAATTGAACAGCAAAAAGCCGAACTGGAACGCCTACCTTCTTTATTGCTTGAAGGTTTGCCTAACTTTGATCATAGCTCTACATCCTACCGTCAGAGAGCGATGGAAATTTTACATGCAATTTTTAGGTCTAATATTATTTTTTTCGGATTTTTAACAATTACAACTCCCTTGTATGCAGAATCCTGCATCTTAAAACAAAAAGCTGCTGCAAATTGGCATGATTGTATTAGAAAACCACAAACTACCTTATACGGTAAAGCAAATCTCAAACAAGTACCACCGAATCCAAAATTTTTTAGCACCTATAAATATAGCTATAGATATTATATGGCTGTAGAAGGAACAGAAGTACTATTGGTACTAAATGCCCCACTAAATTGTTCTAATTTAAAAGCGATTGGACGTTTAGAATTGATCCCTGGGTGTCATATTAGAAGCATGCATTGGATATTATTTACTAAAACAATAAATTGTCTTGATTGATTTGGCTGTGTAGGTTGGGTTGACAGCTTTACCATGGATACAACAACATGTAGTAGTGGCTAGGGTGTTTATTCAGTTTTTATGTCTTTGATAGTTTGTAGGATGGGTAATTTGTAGGTTGAGGTGTTTTAAGGAAAGTGATAGGTGATGAGATATTACACTAATTACTAAAATCATAAATTCATTATGAATAGTAGAATTACAGATAATGGACTATTTGCAAAAATAAAATTTAATTTAGTAGATTAATAATGTCTTGCAAATCTTAAGATTTTACCATTATTCAGATAGATTATTGCAATATTGGTATCCTTCATTTCCTAGTTTACAATTTATAGATTGGTTACATTAGTAACATTCTTTATTAATACTGGTGTGAATATCCTATTCTTAATTCAAAAAGTGCAAACTACTTTTGGACGATAATGAAGGATACCGCAATATTAATTATGGCACGCCCGGAGAGATTCGAACTCCCGACCCCCTAGTTCGTAGCCAGGTACTCTTTCCAGCTGAGCTACGGGCGCAAAATATTTTCAAAGATATTCTTTAAAGTTTTTGACTAATTATATTAATATATTCAAGATTAAATTTAAAGTCAAGCAAAAAATTATTATAGTAACTATAATAATTTTTTTTCAAAATAAAGTCAAGATAAATTTAAAAAATTATTTTTGTTGGCAGTTATTAAGTCTTTTTTAATTTACTTTTCCAAAAATATCTTGATTCCCCCAGATTCTAATAGTACAATCCCTACTGCCTGACAAGGCTATCTTGCCATCCAATGCAAAGGTTACCGCATTCACCTCTTTCTCATGCCCTGCAAAAGAATGTAGCATCTCACCACAACTTAGATCCCACAAGTTTACCATTTTATCCCAGCCACCAGTTAATCCCAGATTACCATCTTTTGAAAATGCTACAGTGCGTACTGTGTCTACATGGCCTATTAGAGTATGAATGGGTTTATAATTCTGCAAATCCCACAAAATAGCGGTTTCATCCCAGCTACCTGATAATGCAGTTTTCCCATCTGGAGCATAAGCTACTGAAGTTACAGAACCCTTATGGCCTCCAAAAGTATGTAATAACTCTCCTGTAGTTAGATCCCAAAGTTTTAAAACCTCATCATCACCACCAGATAAAGCGGTAAGACCATCAGGAGCAATTGCCACTGATCGAACAAAACTATTGTGGCCTACTAAAGTATTAATTAATTCACCTTGCTCAAGATCCCATAGTTTTATTGTATTATCCCAACTCCCAGATAATGCTTTGTTGCCATCTGGGGTGATTGTGACCGCATGTACCCAGTCATTGTGTCCTTTTAGAGTAAAGATAAGCGATCCATTGGATAAATCCCATAATTTTAAAGTTTTATCACGACTTCCAGAAATGGCTGTTTCGCCATTAGGAGAAATGGCGACTGATAGGACACTATTATCACGCCAAATAAAGCTTTGCACTGGTTGCTGATGGTTTAAATCCCACATTTTTATAGTGCCATCCCAACTTCCAGATAGAAATATGTTTTCATCAGCAGTAATCGCTAAGGATGCTATACCGTCGTCATGTCCTTTTAAGGTATAAATATTAGTCCAATTGTTATATTCTGATGTATGTGTAGATGCGGTCATTGGGTGATTTGCCTTTAATTTATTTCTATCTTCTATACTATAAAAATATATCCAAAATATTAATACTTTGGTAAATATAATGGATAAAGAACTTGTTCTTCTTTTTCAATACGCTGTAACAGAATAGTGCCAATATTAAAAATATAGTATAATAATCGATAATTACTATTAGTTTATTAGTACATAAAAAATATCAAAAATTTATTGACATATTAATACTGTATATTATTAAGGATCGGTTAAGCCGAGTTGGATTTGGATTGCTTAAACACTTGTTCCTTCAATTTGGGACAAAAATAGTTGTAGCTCATGGCCAGAATAATGAGAAATTAGATAACGAGGAAATCATGAATGAGATTATCACACTGATTCATTGTTTCTCGATGAAACATTATTCAAAAAGGCGTGTTAAACGTGCAATAGATGTGTTAAATGAAAGCACTGAAGACGAAAATTAGAGGTTTGGATAGAAGCCAATTCAAGCGGCTTAAAGAATTGACTCATTATGCCAAGAATCTATATAACCAAACTTTATGGACTTTGAGAGAAGCATTTGAGGTAACTGGGAAATACTTTAGCTATCCGCAAATGGATAAAGCCATGAAGCAGGTTGAAAATC
>LFCU01000048.1 GCA_001044195.1 Candidatus Achromatium palustre | reverse complement strand
ATGGAACTGTCTTATAACTTATCTACAGATATGACTGCAATTTTTAACATGAAAATTACTTCAACGCAAGCCAAGAGAAAAATGAATACATGGATTAACCATGTCCGCAAAAGTGGTCTTACCTGCTTTGACAGTTTTATCAAAACGCTAACCAACCATATGAAAGAGATTACTAACTACTTCAATGGCCGGATGAATAGTGGATTTGTCGAGGGGGCTAATAACAAAATCAAGGTGCTTAAACGACGTTGTTATGGACTGTCGAATTCTGCTCATTTATTTCAAAGAATCAAATTGGATTTCGAGGGGTATGCAATGTTCTCTAATAAAAACAGTACGTTGTGTTGTTGAGGCTTTCGGTCAATTTTAGGGTGGTTATGGATAGGAGTAATTGGTGTTATATTGATGATATTAAAGTATTTTTTTAGAAAAAATGAAATCCTAAAGAACCAAATTTATTTGATATGTTGAATATTATAGTATATCTATGGTATGCTTGTCAAGTCGTGCAGGATTTAGGTTTAATTTTAAA
Organism: Candidatus Achromatium palustre; assembly: GCA_001044195.1. Lineage (GTDB taxonomy): Bacteria > Pseudomonadota > Gammaproteobacteria > Chromatiales > Chromatiaceae > Achromatium > Achromatium palustre. The sequence goes on along the minus strand of LFCU01000048.1, from coordinate 4,762 downwards.
TAGGCGAACCGTATGTATCTAAACTACAAACTCAAAAATTAAAGTACCCATGAAAATAATTATCCTTGGAGCTGGCCAAGTAGGCAGTTCTGTAGCCAATAGTTTAGCCAGTGAAGCTAACGATATAACTGTAGTAGACATCAATGAAGAACTGCTCCATGACCTACAGGAACGGCTGGATATTAGCACTTTACAAGGCCATGCTGCACATCCTGATGTATTGCGACGCGCTGGAGCTGAAGATGCTGACATGATCATCGCTGTAACTAATAGCGACGAGACTAATATGGTAGCCTGTCAAATTGCTTATGTACTGTTTCATACACCTACTAAGATTGCCAGGGTACGCTATCAGGGCTTTTTAGATTGTCCCAAGTTATTTTCCCAAGATTCTCCTGGAGCTTTGCCAATCGATGTCCTAATTAGTCCAGAACAGCTTGTTACAGACCATATTATTCGCCTAATCGAAAATCCTGGTGCCTTACAAGTCCTAGATTTTGCCGGCGGCTCGCTGCGTCTAGTTGGAGTCAAAGGTTATCCTGATGGACCTTTAGTAGGAAAGAAATTGCGAGTACTTTATGAACGTATGCCAGGAGTTGCAGCTAGAGTAGCTGCTATCTATCGCCAGGAACAGCCCATTTTGCCTCAAGGTGATTCGGTGATTCAAGCTCATGATGAGGTATTTTTCTTAGCTACTAAAGAACATATTCATGCTGTTATGAGCGAATTACGGCGTGTAGAACAATCTTACCGTCGTCTTATTATTGCTGGAGGTGGTAATGTTGGAAAACGTCTGGCCAGCGTATTAGAAAATCGGTATCGCGTCAAGGTTATCGAACGAGATTTGCAACGGAGCCGTTTTTTAGCCGAATCTTTAGATCATGCCATAGTCTTGCATGGAGATGTCTCAGATGAAAGTTTACTTATAGAAGAGAATATCGAAAATACCGATGTTTTCTGCGCGGTTACTAATGATGATGAGGCTAATATTTTGTCTACCATGTTGGCCAAGCGTTTAGGTGCTCGTACTGTGATGGCATTGATTAATCGCCCTGCTTATGTAGATTTAGTGCAATCTGGGCCTATTGATATTGCTATTTCGCCACAGCAAGCTACTATTGGAGCTTTACTGACGCATGTACGGCGAGGTGATATAGTGCAGGTACATTCGCTACGCAAAGGGGCTGCTGAGGCTATTGAAGCTATAGCTCATGGGGATAAGAATACTTCCAAAGTAGTGGGTCGTGCAATATCTGAGATCCAACTACCACCTGGAACTAGTATTGGTGCTGTAGTGCGTGATGGTACTGCAATTATTGCGCATCATGATACTGTGATTAAATCTGGGGATCATGTTATCCTGTTTTTATTGAATAAACACCGCATTGTTGATGTCGAACGTTTTTTTCAGGTGGCGGTTACATTTTTTTAGCCTGTAGGTTGGGTAAAAAAGCCTCATTTTTTTGGCATTTCATTCATTCTAAAATATGGTAGAAAATCGGTATCATCATGACCACTCTTTTGCGAAAACATGCCGAGCAGCAATTTGCAGCAGAATTAGAACAACTAGCGAAAACGGATCAACACCAAAAACTCGAAAATTGGAACTTATCCCCGTGGGCGGTTGTTACCTATTTACTTGGTGGTAAATTGGATAACGGTTTTGAAATCTCAGCCAAATATATAGGGAATCGTAGACTTATGGAAATAGCAGTTGCTACACTTGCTACTGATCGTGCTTTATTACTATATGGTCTTCCAGGGACTGCTAAATCTTGGGTTTCTGAACATCTAGCAGCGGCTATTTCTAGCAACTCTACACTGCTGATACAAGGCACTGCTGGTACTAGCGAAGAGCAAATACGCTATGGATGGAATTATGCCAGCCTTCTAGCTAAAGGGCCATCTCGTGCTGCATTAGTTCCTAGCCCATTGATGAATGCAATGGAACAAGGACAAATAGCTCGAGTTGAAGAACTCACTAGAATTCCCAGTGATGTCCAAGATAGTTTAATCACCATATTATCAGAAAAGACGTTACCAATACCAGAACTTGGCGCAGAAACTCAAGCTAAACGTGGCTTTAATCTTATTGCAACTGCCAATAATCGTGATAAAGGAGTTAATGAACTCTCTAGTGCTTTGAAACGGCGTTTCAATACCGTAATCTTACCCTTACCATCAAAAGCCTCCGAAGAGGTACAGATAGTACAAAAGCGTGTTACAGAATTAGGCTATACCTTACAATTACCAGTAGATCCACCAGTGCTTAAGGAAGTGCAACGTATCGTGCAAATTTTTAGGGAATTGCGGGAAGGGAAGACTTTGGACGGCAAGACTAAACTTAAATCTCCAACTAGTACTTTAAGTACTGCTGAAGCGATATCTGTTATTAATAATGGTATGTCTCTAGCTGTACATTTTGGGGATGGAACCCTTCATGCGGTTGATATAATATCTAGCCTTGTGGGAGCTGTGGTAAAAGATCCAGTACAAGATGCAATTGTTTGGAAAGAGTACTTAGAAACTGTAGTTAAAGAGCGTAGTTCCTGGAAAGATTTGTACAGAGCTAGTAAAGAAATAGAATTTGTTTAGGATTTAGCATTTTTGGTTCTGGACCAAAGGTTAGTGATTTTATCGTTCCCAAGCTCTGCGTGGGAACGATCCGTGTAAAGTACTTTAGGCAAGCAAATGAAGGATGCTGATATATTAATAATAAATGATTATGTGACTATAGTATATTGAGTATATTGTGGAAATGCCTGTTCCTAAAAAGTTAGACATTTTTAGATAATTCGCTCTCTGTTGATAATTTTGATAAATTGCAACTAGAGTCCTGGTTGAGCAGTCCCAACCGTAGTTGCTCAGTCCGTTCTAGCAAGATGGATTTTACCTTTTGAAAAGGCATCCAACAGACATTATCCGAAACCTCTTGCCAGTCCAATAACGATAAGATGAAAATTGAGGTTTCGGATAATGTCTATTACCTATAATGTCCAATTACGGGTAACTTTGTCCAACTTTTAAATAGCAGTTAAAAGCCCCAACTCAACCTAAAAAACGTCCTATAAAAACATTGTGATCACAATAGAACAGCCACCGAAACTCCAAGTTACTAATTTAGAATGCATCCGTGGCGAACGCCGCCTATTTTCCAAACTAAACTTTACTCTAAATATTGGTAGAGCACTACATGTAAAAGGTCCTAACGGTAGCGGCAAAACGACTTTATTGCGAGCCATATCTGGTTTATTATTACCCCAAGAGGGCTTAATTCAATGGTGCAATATAGATATTCGCAAAATTTGGGAAGAATTTTGTCAAGACACATTATATTTAGGACATCTTAATGGCATTAAACTAGAATTAACCGGGATTGAAAACCTCAATATAGCCACCACCCTAAGTGGCTATAAGGTTCACAATAATATATTATGGCAAACTCTAGCCCAAGTAGGATTAGCAGGATTTGAAGACCTACCATGTCGAATGCTTTCCCAAGGCCAAAAACGCCGCGTTGCTATAGCACGTCTTCTAGTAACTCAAGCACGACTATGGATCCTAGATGAACCTTATGTGGGTTTGGATACCAAAGCGGTGAATTTAATACAGCAATTTATTAGCCAACATCTTGCACAAGGTGGTATGGTAATTCTGACCACTCATCAAAAACTTCCTTTTACCTTTGATAAGATTGATGATTTAGAATTAGGAACAAACCAATCTTTATAAATTCAAGTTCTGTAAACTAAACCTTATGGTAAAAGCATTTTTAACAGTTGTACGTAGGGATTTAATAGTAGCATTGCGCCGCCAAGCTGATATATTAACCGTTTTATTATTTTTTGTAATCGTAATTAGTCTATTTCCATTAGGAGTAGGTACAAAACGGCAAATCTTGCTGCAGTTAGGTCCAGGAGTTATATGGGTTGCTGCACTTTTAGCATCTATGTTGGCTTTAGAACGCTTATTTACTCATGATTATCTGGATGGGAGTTTAGAACAGCTATTACTTACTCCACAGCCATTGCTCATATTGGTATTGGGTAAGGTAACTGCCCATTGGCTCCTAACTGGTCTGCCATTAGTCTTAATAGTCCCTATAGTAGGTTTGCAATATGGTCTGCCAGTTCCAACTTTAGGTGTGGCCGTAATCACTCTTGCAATTGGGACTCCGATACTTAGCTTGATAGGTTCGATTGGTGCGGCTTTAACTTTGGGGTTGCGCTCTGGTGGTATGTTGTTAGCATTATTGATATTGCCACTGTATATTCCAGTGCTTGTGTATGGTGCTGGTGCTGTGACTACTAGTTTATTTGATATTGCAGCAGTACCAGCTTATTTTGCGCTTTTGGGGACTTTTTTACTTTTAGCCATAGTATTAGCACCTTTAGCCACTGCTGCGGCGTTGCGAATTTCTATAGAATAGCTGGTAGGGGGACTGGTTCAGTCTGATGTTTGAACATAGCATCATCATAATTATATTAAATTATTTTTATAATAGTTGTAAGTTCTCACAATAGAAAATTTACAAGCAAATTTTTTTAAAGTGACACCATCACACTATCTATAGAATAAAATTTTGAGACGATTTTAGAGGATAACATAGTAAAAATTGTTTTTAAATAACATAATGTTAGTTGATGAATTAGACTGAACCAGTGCCTATCAGATTAAAGCGACAGATATAAGCTAGCTAATTTTTTACTGGATTTAGATTGATGACTAATAATACTGATGTGCATGATGTCACCTATATAAC
>LFCU01000047.1 GCA_001044195.1 Candidatus Achromatium palustre | reverse complement strand
ACCCAATATCTTACAAAAATGAGATGGGTTTCACTTAAGCTCTACCCATCCTACGGGTTCTATTCACCTTAAGGTAGGTTTTGTCAGTTCACTCCCCATATATTAAGCACCCACAGACACCGGTAGAATCAGAAACTCAACTAACCTTTGGAAGACTATAGATCTTCGCAAATGAAAAGATACGTTTTTTAGATATTAAATACTGTATTTTCAATTAGTTAATCTTAAAATTAGGTATCAATTCATTTGCGAACCACTATACCAACTTCTCTATTTATGGAATTGTTAAAACCCAACCAACTTGAATTAAGCTAGGGTGTGAAATACGGTTTTTGTTTGCGTTCCATATATCGCGCCATTTATTAGCTGAACCAAGTTTTCGTATAGCAATGCTACTTAAAGAGTCACCTCGTTTCACTACGTAGGTTTTTTGTTTTGTACCGGAGGCAGTCGTATCAGAAATAGATCTGCTTGCAGATGTCGACATAGTCAGCTCTTCAGATTCGTATGAAAGATATGTTTTGATCATTTGCGGGAACCTAGAAGAACCCTGTATTTTTTTGATAGCTGCATTTATTTCATCTATTAAGTCATAATTCCTAGTCAGTACACCAATGGCATAACGACTTTTATTTAAATTTAACTCGACAATTTTACTTTTTTTATATTGTTGAATCTCTGTCACGGCGAATGGATAATCATAAATTAATGCGTCTGCATCTCCAGATTCAATTGCTTCAAACCATCCAGAGTCACCCTCATATTTACGTATTTGTGCTCTGGGAATATTGTTTTTCACCCATTCTTCGGCGGCAGGATCATTGTAGATAGCAATAGTCTTACCAGTTAAGTGACTAACATTTCGGACTGCTGAGGATGCGCGGACAACTAGACACAAGCCAAATTCATAATAACCATTGGACCATTCAACACTTTCAATTGAAGGGTCTGGCACATAACCTCCCATGATAATGTCAACTTTGCGTTGGCGAAGTAATTCCGGCAATGTTTCATAACCTGCCTCTTTTACTTCAACATTGGGGATACCCATAATTTTGGCAATCTCTAGTGCCAATTCATAGTCAAAGCCTTTACGTTTACCAAATTTATCGGTGTAGTTCATAGGTGGAGAATTGGATTCCATTCCGACAATCAAAACACCTCTTGCACGAATTTTTTGTAATACATCGCGAGGAACTTTAGCTGCTATAGCCTGTTGTATAGAGCATAATAATATTGCTAATATAATGCAAATATATGATATAATTAATTTTTTATAAGGTTGTTTCATATAACTACCACTTAAGGCTAAAATTTTAAGTCATGATGATTAATTGCCTAGATATTCTTTAAGTATAAATTGTATATATTGATTGTCTTTTGTAAATTGTGCTGGGGTGCATAGGCTCAATGGATTATTGGTAGCAGATTCTATAACACGAGCGTAATTGGTAGGAGAAAGTATGCTTCCTATGTGTGATGCAGCCCGCTTTAATACTGCGTATGTGTAGACAGGTCCTGGTGTTATTAGTAATTTGTTGCTATTGGTTTCACAGCTTTGGCGGTCGGTAAAGATTTGCAATGTAGCATTGAAATCGTATGGTACCTCTGGTTGTGATGTAGGCATCCGTAAACTATATTTTGTAGAATTTGGTGAGGATATAGGTTGCTCGGGACTTGGAGATACAGCTTTCTTAGGACTTGGTGGAGATACAGGTGTCTCAGCACTTTGAGGATTCTTAAATTTTTTGAAGGCTTCTTGAAACCAAGCACGTTTGTTACGGCTTGCCTCTACTTGCCACCCATTTGCAATAAAGATATCAAAATCAGCCAAAGGACCATCTTGTAGCTCTTTTTCATTTTTAATCAAGAAAATCGCATTTTGGTAAATGGTTTGTGCTATTGCAGGTTGTCCCTGTAGTAAATATGTATGGCCAAGATTGACTGTCCAAGCCATTGTAGTTGGTTCAATTTCTAATGCTTTGAAGCTAGCCTTTTGGGCAGATGCAAATTCGCCATTAAGTATCAGATACCAGCCTAAATTTCCCCAAGCATCTCCATTATTTGGCTCAAGTTCAGTTACCCTACGTAGATCAGTAATAGCCTCAGCATAGCGTTTTAAGTCCGCCAAGTAATGGCTACGTTGATGATAGGCAGCTACATCGTCAGGAAAACTTTCTATCTGTTGTGTTATTATTGCCAATGCCTGGGTTTTGTTGCCAGCATTCCACAAGTCTCTAGCTTCTTTTCGTCTTCGTGAATACTCATCTTGGTGTCGTTGGTTTAGATTACGTATCTCATTAGCATATCTATATTCTAATAAAGTAAGCCTACGTACTTCTTTGACTAAAATTTCTCTTAATCTATCTTTTTGATTTTGTGTCATAGAAGGTAGGATATCAAACCAATATATTCGTTCATCATCATCCATAGATTCTGTCATGAGTATCAACATGACAAGATCAGGATGTCTTCTTCTAATTCGAGATGAAATGCGTCTTTGTACGTTAGGACGAAAACTTCGAGGCCGTGAACGTCTCCATAATCTTTTGGCTTGTTGTTGTCTATCAGTGATTATTAAGCCTAAGGCGCGTTGCCGCATTTTATCTGGTGTAGTAGCGGCATTAGCAGGCATTAGCTCATCTACTATGAGTCGTAGTTGTGCTGGTGAAATGGTGCTCTCTGCTGCATTTGTTGTGGTAATCCATATACAGCTTATAAGTAGGACTAAAAAGTATCGCATCATATGTTTGAACCCTCTTAAAATAAATGACAATGATTAAGTATTATTCGCAATAGTAATTAACACATTGTTGTGATTAGCTAATAACAGGTTGCGAATAATATATTTTCAGGCAATCAAATAAGCTGGTTGCCCTTTATGTCTAAACCGCAAATAGTAAAGTATAATAACACCAACCAGCATACATACGACAAGTACAAATATAGTAACCTCGATATGAGTTAAAACAGACCAGGGCAAAAGCTCTAATTGGCTTATCAAGAGACGCTTTTGATATTCGCCATGGTTAATAAGCTCTTTCAGTATGTTGTGTAACCACCATTGCGGAATCAAAAAAAGTACATAGCTTACAATAGAGGCACATATAATACTAAATGTAATTTGTGCTGCCACCATAAGCTGGATACTAATCCATGAGAATCCCTTTGCTGCTAATAGTCCATATTGTTTCCGTCGTCTCCCTATGACTAGATTAATTTGGACAAAGGAGAGAATACCAAGAAAGATAAGAAAAAATGAACCATATACTGATTTAAGTTTTTGGATGATTTCCGCCATAAAGCCAAAACGAGTGAGAGCATCTTCATAGATAGCATGTACGTTAAATAGAGGGCGTTGTTCTTTATCGTCTGGATTAGGAAAATGTTTAAGACGTTCTAATATAGAAAATAACAAAGTTGGATCACGTACATAGGCAATAGCAAACTCATCTCCAGACATAAGTTTTTCCATATTTAAAGGGCTTAATGCAGAATCATGAGCTGTACATGCTAAGTATTGCCGTAATCGCATATCAAGTGCATTACAGGGGGCATTTAATATACCCTGACTATCCACATAAAGACGATCACCTGCAATCTGTTCACCTATAGCAAAATAAGGCTCAGTTGCAGGAGATGTTTTTTGCGGAGATTCTAAGGCAATACCAGTATTTGTAAGACATGCTTGAACCTTTGGTAAAGGCACAGCTCCTTTATGATTATCTAAGCTCTTAAAGGACATTTGTTTGCGATTTGGATGCCATTGCCAATCTAAACAAGCAGCAATATTTTGGATAACAGAAGGTGCAACTGGATTTGTATCATCCCAAAGTAGCAGCGATTTAATCCAGGTTATTGGTGGATCTTGATCTGCTGCCTGTGGATAATATAATAGGTTGGTACTATTTTTGGCTAAGCGCAATGCTTGATATACCACACGCGGTAATAAATAAGCTACAGTACCCATAGTTAAAATTCGCGGTTGCCAAATGATATGAAAGGGTAAAAAAGTAGGTAAACGTGTGCCAGGGCGTGCTTGCAACCATAAGATGCCATTAGCTAGGCAATCAGCTTGCGGGGTAGTAGGTTGTGCTGTAGGTGGTGGTAATGTAATACCTGGTTTACCAGCTAGCAAGGCACGATATGCGTCGCATTGAAAGTGTTCAGCAAAGGCTTGTTCGCTGGCAACGATAGTAAGTTGCAAGCTAGGTGTAGTTGATGCCTGACCTTGTAGGCCTTGCCATAATGGATCTATAGGATCTACTACCCATCCAGTAAATTCTCTTTCATGTGACTTAATCTTCCATACTGTCTGCGTGTTGGTACTTGGAAGTTTGAGTTCACTAGGAAGTACTTCACGATAGGGATATAGAGTAATTTCTGGAAAGGCTTGGGTGACTATTTGCTTATGTTGTTTTGTAACACCAACATTAGTATAGCCATCGGTATTAGCTACTAACCATATCGGGACACCATAATTGGGTAAGTAACCTAAAGAAACATCCATAAAACGACGTAATACGCCTTGCTTAGTGCCTAATAACAATAGGGCTAATAATATAGTTAAGCTCAGTAACGCAGAAAGCCAAAAAAAATCTCTTTTTCCTTGTCCACCACCAGTACGATGGATGGTAAAACTTCTGAACCATTCAATCCAAGCTAAATATAACCATGTAGGCATGTTATTTTTCTTCCTTCCAATGTGTTTGGCCTTGAGCATCAGTAGATTTGCATTCTTGATACAAACGACCAGTGTCTATGCGCAAACGTTTTTCTACGGCACAGAGATCAGGATCGTTGGGATTAGAGGTATGATGCGTTACCCAAATAAGACAACGGGTAGTCCCATCTTCTCCTACCCAATTAGACAGTACATTCATAACTGCATGCCTAGTTTCTGGATCGAGAGATCCAGTCGGTTCGTCTGCAAATACTACGCAGGGATCATGAATCAATGCCTGTACTAAGGCAACTCGTTGCCGTTCGCCGCCAGAAAGTTCATGAGGGAATCGATGCAAAAATTTTTTATCCAGACCCACAGTTTCTATGCGTTGTTGCGCAATATTTACGGCTTTTTTATGTGCTATGCCACGCAAATGGAGTGGATAAATAAGATTTTCTTGTACTAATAGGTGTGGTAATAGCGTACTATCTTGAAAGGCAAAACCAAAATAGCGTTGCCGCATTTGTACCAGGTTTTTAGCACTTAACCCATGTCCGTTAGGTCCCCAAGTATAAGAAGGTGATACCGTACCAGGTGTATCTCCAGGAAAACGCCAACTAATAGTGCCCTGGTCAGGCCATTTGGTAGCAGATAGCAAATACAATAATGTACTTTTGCCTCCACCACTAGTACCTACCAATGGCCACATATTTTGGTGCTCTGGATCGATACGATGTGATATATCATGTAGAATAGAATGCTGATGGGACCAACTAGCATTGATCCTTTGTATTTCACAGCCCCAAAATGGTTTATTCATATTAAATTTTATACTAGCAATATTCCAGTTTTATATTGGGCAAGCAACCAAATTCTGATGAAGATTGACACTACTTACTTATTTCATCTGCATCATTATAAACTTCAATGTTTAAACTTTTAGCTACTATTTGAGCTTTGGTAGCAACCATTGGAGAAATAACAATTAATCTATCAGCTTTTCTATTATGGCGTTGTTCGTAAAAACGAACTTTACGTTCAAAGATATACATATCGTTTTTGCTGATAGAAGACTTAAGTTCACAAATAATCAATAGACCATTTTTAACGATAATATCTAGTTCTATCTGTTCTGGATAGCCAAAGACTGTACCAGTTTCATCTTGTTCTTCTACATTTAATACTTGCACACCAAAACTCTGTTCTAAAATACCAGCGAGGGCATTACGAAAGGAACGTTCACTTTGCATCCCCCAACGTGCACCTAATGCGCCTATTGCTCGATCATGTTTTTTAGACATGCTCATGATCTCTTCATGAACTTGCTTAAATTCTTGGTGAGATTCTTCCCATTTACGAGCTTGTTCAGCAGTAAATTGTTCCCATTTTCGGTTATTTTCTTCCCATTTTTGGGTTTGAATTTCACGATCGTGGCGTAATTCTGCCAATATTTGTTGAAATTGATCTTGAGTTTGCAAACGATCTGCATATTCGGTACGGGTTAGTTCCAGCAGATAAAGCCGAAAGTTAGGATCTTTGCGTACCATATTTGGTAGTTCAGCTTGTATAATTTCCTTTAATTCGGTAGTATCCATATCGAGCTTATTGTATTAAGATACATTATTTATAACTACCTACCTACCATCTTCGAAATATACCATACTAACTCGACGCAAAAAACATTCCAGATGAAATAGCACGGTGGTCGGTGGGATGGGTAGAAACGCAAAATTTTGCGTCTCTACGTTGCTTCCCTTGTGCTCTTTTTGGCCACCTTTGCTATGATTTTATTTGGGTATGGCTGTAGTAGGTAGTTACCATTATTTTTTAGAAAATATTGTACCATTAACTGATTCAATATATCAGAAGTTATGTAGAATTTTGTGCAATCCAGCTCCTGATTTGATGGTAATAAAAAAATTAGACATTATTCGAAACTCATCATTCCTACGAAAGAACGTCATTCCTGCGAAAAAACGTCATTCCTGTGAAAACAGGAACGGGAATCCATATCTTAATAATTACCTCATGTTTGCTAAACTGGTAGATGGTTTCGCATAAAGTCTAATATAGTTAATCTAATTTTCTACACTATAATGCACTTAATTATCGAGTTTCAGAGATCATAATCTCTATATCAAGGCAGAAATCTCGTAGGTAGCCAATAGAGCGTAGTACCATGATGTAATCTATGGGCATATTGATATGTACCATATGTTGCATTATCAGGTCGTAACCGTCTACTCTCACGATTATATATCAAACGAGGTAACCTCTGATCCTTGGGATTAGTGGTAAAACAGCTTCTACCACCGTTATTTAAATCTTCAGTAAAAATTGGTTCATTAGCAGGATTTTGGCTAATAGAGGTTAAAATATTATGATGGCCAGTAACCCAATTCTTTAATTGCATAAATACGCATGGTTCCATAGCATTAATTTCAGCTAGTGTGTATTGCAGGAATGGACTATTTTGGCGCACCGGCAAAAATCCAGAACGTTGTATATATTCCTGATAACTTTGAGTAGTTTCTATCTCTGGGCCACCTATATAGCTTTGTATTTGCTGCCCCAGCTTACGGACAAATGCGTCGCGTTGTTGTTGTGGAGAACCACTAGAAAAATTACTAGGACGTAATAATTGAATCCAATCGTCTAATTGCCTTTGCGAGATTTCTATTTCCTCTTCTAGCTGGTCAGAAACTGGTATGTAGGCTTCCCCTCTCCGATAATTTATAGCTACCTTATAGAATAGTTGAGTTTTATAATAGATACGATCCAATACTGGTAAACGCATTGATAATGTATACCAATATGCACCACCAATAATTTTAATGCCTTGAATAGGATTGTGTTGCCATGCCTGCTCAAGCGTTGAATAGATGCGTACATCTGTCTTTGGCCTTAACCCTAGCCCTGTATTCCATGGAATGGTGCTAGTCTTATTTACCCACCCTACTAAAGGCTGTGTTATATGCACTAGTTGCGATAAATTATATGCCATGCTCAATAGATAACGTCCCTGCGCAATATTACCAGGCATGGTTTCATCCACAATAAAGTAGCGATCAAACCTAGGAAGTTCCTTGCAACCTCCTTCAGCACAGCTATCTCGGCTAGGATGGGGATAGGCTGTTACGGTACGCATATTTGCTTTAATAAATACTTTGCGTTCTAATCCGTATTCCCTAATTGGAAAATTTCTACAGAGCAATGCACTAGCATCTATCCAGCCTAAAGGATCTCTTCTATCACCAAGTTGAACTTGGATAAGGCCATTGCGCCGCCATTTAGCAAAGAATTTAGTACCAAATTTAACTTTATCTATTTGAGAATTATTATCGTCATATACATGGGCATTATGCTGGATAACCCACACTGGTTCATCTCTATGAATTTGTCCCTGTGGCGATATATATGGAAATGCTTGAGATGCATTACAACCGCCTGGGGTAGTATTACCTGGTTGCGGTATTACGATCCCTAATATCAATATGCTGATATATTGCAGCAATGTGCTATTAAAATAGTTAAAGGTTTTGCGCATATTAATATCCTATACCCTGAATTATCCAGTTCAATTTATATCTGGGTGTTACAACAAGTGGTGTTATATTCATGGCAGAAATCTCGTAGGTAGCCAATAAATCATAGTGCCATGCAATCTATGGGAATATTGATATGTACCAGATGTTGCATCTGGAGGTTGTAACTCTCTAGTTTTCGGAGGGGATTCAATTATTAAACGAGGTAGTTTTTCATCCTTTGGATTATTGGTATAACAGACTCCACCTGGTTCCTCAGTAAACATGGGTTCTTTAGTGGGATTTAGACTGATAGAGCTGAGAATGCCATAGTGACCAGTAACCCAAGACTTTAACTGATTAAATATGCACCCTTCCATTGCTTTAATTTCAGCAGGTGTATATTGAAGAAAAGGACTATGTTGGCGGACAGGTAAAAATCCTAGTTTTTCTATATATGCCTGATAACTTTCAGTGTTGTCGATAACAGGTTTACCTACATACTTTTGCACTTGCTTAGCAAGTTTACCGACAAACTCTTGTCGTGCTCTTTGTGGGTCCCTTGGTATATAATTATCTGGATCTAATAATTGGATTAATTGGTTTAATTGTTTCTGAGAGGTTTCTACCTCTTCTTCCAACTGATTAGAAACTGGTATATAGGCCTCAATGACGCGATGATCAGTACGTTTTGTGCATCGTTCCCCTAGTTGTTGGCAACTGCTACGATGTAGCATCTCCCAATATAATACTGGCAAATCTCCTTTAACCATGCGAGTACGTAAATAATCCTCTAATGCCTGCCCCCCTTCAATTGCTACAGTTAATTCGTTTACTTCACTGCTGTTAGAAAAATTACCAACCTGCGTTACAACATTATCTATTAAGGATTCATCATCAAGAGTAAGAGAATGGGCACTGTGGTCAATTTTGCGTCCATGATCTGCCTTTGATTTATTTGGCAATAATCTGTCCAGTAGTGTTTCTCCTTGATTGGTAAAACGCACATAGGCTGCATTATAGTTAGCTTGATTTCTCAAGCCAGTACGCCTAGGGGTACGGATAATAAAGGGAATAACCGCAGAATAACGTGCAAAACTTTGGGCTACCGCAGTAACATTTTGGTCATGATCGCCAGCATCGCCAATTAAAAAGATCAATTTGGTATTATCGGGGCAGCCAGCTATATCTTTTGCTGTTTGTTTTAATCCGGCCAAGGGTTGTTCTAAAAAATCAGGAGTACCACAGCGTTGTCCTCTTGGACAATCATGTGCTTTTACTCGTCGCAGATTGCTAGTAAACTCATCAGCATTCTCTTGCATAGCATTACGCGATAACTTTTCGCAATTTGTTCCCAGCGGAAGAGATTCGCCTAGTGTTGCTCCGGCATCTTGTTGATCACGATAGATACGAAATCCAAATCTAAAGCTGGTTTCTTGATAATCAGGATTTTTTAAAAGTCTGTTGATAATTGCATTAGCTGTCCTGCTGGCACTACGAATGAATGGTCTCATGCTCCTGGTACCATCAATGGTAAAAAATACATCCACATGTTTGCGGGCTGCAAGCGTGTTTATAACAGATTCATGGCCTTCAAATGGTGTTAAACCACCAACACCTGGTGCAGCTACCTTGTAAAACTGCTGGCCTTGATATTCAACTCTCTCTAATAAGGCTAGACGCATTGGTAAGGCATACCAACGTGGCCCCCCAAGCACTTCAACACCTTGTGTAGGCTTCTGTTGCCTAGCTTGCGCAAGCGTTGGATAGGCTCGTATGCTTTGTACATCTACTTTGGGTCTTAGTCCTAAAGCGGTATTCCATTGAATGGTACTAGCTTTATCAACCCATCCTACTAAAGGTTGTGGTATTTCTTCTGGAGGTTGAGATAAATTGTATGCCATGCTTAAAAGATAGCGGCCTCGTTGTCGTTTATCACCTGGCATAGTTTCATCCACAATAAAGTAGCGATCAAACCTAGAAAGCTCCTTACAGCCTCCATCACAGCTATTTTGACTAGGATGGGGATAAGCTGTTACAGTACGCATATCTTGTCCATGTATGGTAGGATCAGGTTTAATAAATACCTTACGTTCTAATCCATATTCCTTACCATGTGCATCAACATGGGCTTTGATCGGCTCAGATCTACAGAGTAATGCGCTAGCATCCATCCAGCCCATAGGATCTTTGCTACTACCTAATTTGATTTGGATACGGCCATTACGCTGCCATTTAGGAAAAAATTTAGTACCGAATTTAACCGTGTTTATTTGGGAACCATCATCTGCATATACAGAGGCATTGTGCTGTATGACCCATACTGGTTCATCTCTATTAATTTTCCCTGCTGCATTTATATATGGAAATGCTTGTGGATAATCTTTGCAATTTCCTGGAGTAGTGTTACCTAGTTGATTAACTACGATTCCTAGTACAAATATAGCTATATACTGCAGAGACGTGACGCCAAAATAGTTGAAGATTTTAAGCATGTTAAGCCCCCTTAATGAACAGTGGATTTAAATAATTTTTTTATTTTTTTTAGAAAAGCATCGTTTGCCACAGTTTGACATTCTGTTACATGAGCTTGAGTTTTCCATACGTTACAAGCTTGTTCACTCGCACTTAAAACATATAAGGGAACCTTTGGATTATTCGTTAAAGCTAATACCAAAGCTCCTCCCAAGGCTTCTGGAGCTGGAGATTTACCATTAAGTTCCAATATGTCTGCACTATCTGTTACATAGAGTACCCAAACATAATTTTTTGTTACTTCAAATTGCCTGACTACCATGGTTAGATCTGCCAGTCCTTGTAAACCTCCAGCACTAAAATTAATATTATTTAAGCGTTTTCTTACAGTACCATCCTGCTTTAACATACTACAATCCAATATTTTACTAGCAGTACGCCCTTGGCTAATGGTTACAAGATCAAATTTTTGGTTAGGTATATTTTGAGAATCGTCAGGGGCAAAAAACTGGATTAACTTGCTTGGTAATCCTCTTAATGTACTTTGTAGCTTGTTAGAAAGTGCCAATACAATTAGCCCAGGTTTATCCCCTACGCAAGCTTGTTTTGGTAAAGATTTAGGAACAAATTGCACATGTGTAGCTTGATTTTCAGTGACTAGCTGCGCTTGAGTACAAAGACTACGCGGTTTATTGTCAGTAGAACCTACAATACGAGCATAGCTACATGCAGAAATCGTTTTGTTATTTGCTTGTAGATTCGTTGCAAATTTATTTAATATGTCTGAGTGGTATATAGTTGAATATAAAGGGTTTTGCCCTTGTTCACAATCGTTACGATTTGCAAAGATTTGTAATATGGTATCGTAACTATATTTCACCTCTTGTTGGGTTGCAGGCATCTGTAATGGATAGCCTACAGTAAGTTCTGATAGTAACTGTTGATCAAGTTGAACTGGTGAGCTATCAATCGGCCACTTTAGATCATATTTTTGCCTATAATTAGGGTTAACTGGCTGCTGCTGTTGTTGTAAATGCAGGGTAAGTTGAGTAGGTGCAGTATCACCTTGCCAATTTGCATCTTTAAGGCTAGGGAATTGTGTATCATCAGTACCTATAGATTTTGGAGTTTCATTATCGCCAAATGTAACTTGAGTAATGCGATATTGTGGTACTTGTGTACAAGGATCGGTTTGTGCTGCATTTTCTGCTGATGTAGCATCATTAAATGGTATCGTAATAACTAACCCGTGTTGTGGACGCAATGCAGCCTTTATAGCATCAACATCCATAGAACCATTAATTATAATCGGTTCCCAGCCTGGTATTGTTAAGGTAATGGGAGAACTATCCTTCGATTCACAAAGTAACTTACCTGGCTGTTGTGTACATGCGTTTTGTGGATTAGTCTGGAAATTAAGATTTGAATAGGGCCAGGCTATATTCCATTCACCACAGCCACCAGGAGATATAGGCTGTTGTTTGGTTACCATGTCTAAGGTTGGTGTAATACATTGACTTGCTGATAAACGAATTTTCTTATCAAACTGATCGTATGAAACCTGGAGTGTGCAACTATTATCCTTCTTTACGATTTCCCAGCCAGTTCCTTTTTGGGCTGTACAGGGAAAATAATTTGCAAGTGGAATCTTTGCCGCCAAATTTGGTGGTTTTGGATACTGTGGTGAGCAATAAGTAGCAAGATCGATTGGATCAAAACCAGGGATTTTCAGGGATGAGCCTGAACTAGGTGGGTATGTATTCCAAATTATCCTCCTGTGTCTTTGTACAGTAATTTTTGTATCGTCTACTTGTATAGCTGTCCTTTTATTATCTAATACATTTAGAAATTTGGTTGGCAAAAGGCATTCGTATTGAATCTGATGAGATGTCGCCTGAACATGAAGTAGTGAATACAATGAAGTTATTACTATAGTTTTGTTTCTATTTTTTTTACGACGTGTTGTTGTAATAAATCCAGATGGATAAAATTTTACTGTTTTATCAGCTATTCCCATAAGGGCTAACAAGTTAGATGGTTGCTCTCGTTCTAATTTGTAAAGTATGGAATCAAGGATAGTTCCCAAGGTAGTAGCTTCGTCTAGGCTTGTTAACCGTATTGCTTCTGTTAGTAAATAGATAGGACTAGTAGCTTTGCGAAAGCGGTCGTTAAATACTTCCTTAGCTTCATTAGATATCCGTAAGCCTTTTATTATCAATGTAGTGTAATTATACGGATAATGTCGGCCTTGTTGTTTAAAAGCATCTGCTTCGCAGGCTGGATAGTATGTTAGCGATTTTTGATCATTATTTTTTAAGACCAAATAATGTCGTTGTTGTTGATTATCCTTGTTTTGCACTACAACAACAGGTACTAGATTAAGCCTGGGATTTTCTCGCGGCGTTCCCTTCCACCATTTATACCTTACACTATCTACATGTCCATAATGAAAAAAAGCATTTATCTTTATTGGTGTTGCTGGAGTCCAGTTTGGTTGTAACGTACCATCTACTTTTAAACACTGACTCATATCAACAGGGGTTTTTAATAATGTTGAATCGCTGTGCCTTTTAGTCCACCAATAATCTTCGCATTGTGATGGCTGTTGTGGATTGTACTGTGTTATAGCACAGAGATCATGGACAGTGTTACCTGCATTAGTTCCACCTACAACAGTTCCTAATTGATTATCTGCCTGTTGTGGTTTGCCTTGACATCCATTAACAGTGAAGACAAACAAGGCCCACACAAATATTTTTAAAAGGTTTAACATAATTTTTATCCTCTTTTTTTTACAATTCTCGATTAATTATCTAATATTCTTGGCAAAGGTTTAGGCGCAAACTGTACATAAGAAGGATTACCATTTGGAGAGACTAGCTGTGCTTGGATACAAAGACTACGAGGTTTATTATCACTGTACCCTACAACACGGGCATAGCTACATGCAGAAATCGTTTTTTTATTTGCCTGTAGATTCGTTGCAAATCTATTTAAGATGTCTGAGTGGTACATAGGTGAATGTAAAGGGTTTTGCCCTTGTTCGCAATCGTTACGATTTGCAAAGATTTGGAATATATTATCGTAACTATATTTCACCTCTTGTTGAGTATTGGGCATCTGCAATGGATAGCCTACAATAAGTTTTGATAATAGCTGTTGATCAAGCTGTACTGGTGAGCTATCAATCGGCCACTTTAGATCATATTTTTGCCTATAATTAGGATTAACTGGCGGCTGCTGTTGTAAATGCAGGGTAAGTTGAGTAGGTGCAGTATTACCTTGCCAATTTGCATCTTTAAGGCTAGGGAATTGATTACTATTAGTAGCTATAGGGATTGAAGTTCCATTATCGCCAAATGTAACCTGAGTAATGCGATATTGTGGTATTTGGGTACAAGGATCATCTGGTGATGTACTTTCTGTTGGTGCAGCATTAGATGGTGCTTTAATAACCAATCCTTCTTGTGTACCTAAAGGTTGTGGACGTAACGCTGCCTTTATAACCTCAGCATCCATAGAACCAGTAATTTTAATTGGCTCCCAACCTGGTATTGTTAAAGTAATGGGAGAACCATCCTTCGATTCACAAAGTAACTTACCTTGCTTTTTTGTACATACGTTTTCTGGAGAAATTTGGAACTTAAGATTTGAATAGGACCAGGCTATATTCCATTTATTACAGTCATCAGGGGTTATAGATTCTTGCTTGATTACATTATCTAAGGTTGGTGTAATACATTGATTTGCTGATAAACGAATTTTGGTACCAAGTCGATTGTAGGGAACCTTTAGTATACAAATTACGATCTCCCAGCCAGTTCCTTTTTGGGCTGTACAGGGAGAATAATTTGCAAGTGGAATCTTTGCCGCCAAATTTGGTGGTTTTGGATGCTGTGGTGAGCAATAAGTAGCAAGATCGATTGGATCAAAACCAGGGATCTTCAGAGAAGAGCCTGAACTAGATGGGTATGTATTCCAACTGTGTCCTAACCGCCTCTTCTGTACAGTAATTTTTGTATCGTCTACTTGTATAGCTGTCCTTGTATTATCTAATACTTTTATAAATTCGGTTGGCAAAAGGCATTCGTATTGAATCTGAGGAGATGTCGCCTGAACATGAAGTAGTGAATACAATGAAGTTATTACTATAGTTTTTTTTCTAATTGTTCTGCGATGTCTTATCAATCCAGATGGATAAAATTTTACTGTTTTATCAGTTATTCCCATACAGGCTAACAAGTCAGATGGTTGCTCTCGTTCTAATTGGTAAAGTATGGAAGCAAGGATAGTTTCCAAGGTAATAGGTTCGTCTAGGCTTGTTAACTGTGTTGCTTCTGTTAGTAAATAGATAGGACTAGTAGCTTTGCGAAAGCGGTTGTTAAATACTTCCTTAGCTTCATTAGATATCCGTAAGCCTTTTATGATTAATGTAGTGTAATTATATGGATAATGTCGGCCTTGTTGTTCAAAGGCATCTGCTTCGCAGGCCGGATAGTACGTTAGTTTTCCTTGATTATCTTTTTTTAAAGCCAAATAGTACGCTTTATTATTAGATCCTATAACAACAGGCACTAAATCAAGTGCAGGTATGATGCCCATAGGTATATTGGCACCGCTCCACCATTTATACCTTACGCTATCTACATGTCCATAATGGAAAAAGGCATTGACTTTTATTGATTGTGGTTGAGTCCATGGTTGTAACGTACCATCTATTTTCAAACACTGACTCATATCAACAGAGGTTTGTAATAATTTTGAATCGCTATGCCCTCTAGTCCACCAAGGATCATGACATATTGATGGCTGTTGTGGATTATACGGTATTATAACGCAGGGATCATGGACAGTGTTACCTGCATTAGTTCCACCTACAACAGCTCTTAATTGATTATCTAGCCTTTGTGGGCTGCCATTACATTCACTAAAAAAGAAGAGAAGCAGAACATACACAAATATTTTTGAAAATTTTAGCACTAATCATCCATCCTATTTGTCATTATCTACATTTGGGATCTTAATGCTGCTTTATAGCCACGTACTGCATCATAGGTAGTTGGTTGATCTAAAAAACTGGTGAGCAATGCTAAATTTAAGCCAGGTCTATCAAACGACCTATTTTGGATTTGATATCTTCATGCAGCATAGAAGGACTCATAAATTCCACTTCACTTTGTAAATAGTTGATACGTGGAGTTGGAACAGCACCTCGCATGATAATTAAATTTTGGTAATTGTCCCAACTAATATTGTGAAGGAAATTAAGATGATCCCCTGCATGAGATAAAGTATTTTTAAGCTGCATGTGAATTTACCTTGTCTTTGGCGTTGCTACTAAACGAAATCCTACTGTAGCTACTTGATAATCACCAGCGGTACTTTCAAAATACTCTTTGTTGAGACTAAAAGTTCTGTAAGATACAACGGTTCTATAATATTTCCCTTGGTCTGAATCTTTAACCCACTCTTGTAGATTGCCGATTAAATCCCATACCTTAGGACAATCATAGCCACAGCTCACCATAGAAGGTAACCTAGGTCTATTACTTCTATTGTTAATATAGAAGTTATTACCATACTTAATAGTAGCCGCCAACCATTGCTGTTTTGTGGGTAAAGCAAAACTATATATAGGATGTTTTGCGGCATACCATTGTGCATATTTATTTGCCACTTCCCATGTAACATATCCAACAGGTAATTCTGATGTTGGGTTATTATCACTAATATATTTACATGCCTCATAACTAGAATTCTCAGCATCACAAAATAGCTTAAATTCTCCTACAGTTACTTCCTTATTCTGAATACAAAATTCGTCATTTCTACTTATAGTTACTGATTCACTGATCCATTCAGTCGCCGGACTATATCTACGCTCTGTAACTTTGGCAAAACCCTGTGGACAAAGTTGCTGCTGATATTTTGTAAGCTGTTGCTGTAATGCTTTAATATGTTGTTCATATTTAGCTTTATCAACCTTTAATTTTCGTCGTAGCTCGCTATTTTCCGTTTGTTTATTGATGTTATCTTGACGGCATTTTATGAGCTGAAATTGAGTATCTTGTAATTGTGCTCTCATAATTCTCAATTGTTGTGTTAGCTGTGCAATATTATTGTTAGCGGTTTCTAGGTCTTGCTGTAATCCTTCAACTTGCTGTGTTAGCTGTATAACTTTTTGTTGTTTCTGAGCTAGTTCATTGTTAGCGGTTTTTAGTTGCTTTGTTAGCTGTACAACCTTATTTTGACTTATTTTCAGATTATCAGTAACAGTTTTTAATTCTTGCGTTAGCTGTGCAATTTTACCGTTAGCAGTTTTTAGAGCTTGTCGTAAGTCCGTAACCTTTTGTTTATTTCGGTCTAATGCCTTTTGGGTAGTTTTTAATTCTTGCGTTAGCTGTGCGATGTTATCTTTAGCAGTTTTTAGAGCTTGCTGTAAGTCCGTAACCTTTTGTTTATTTCGGTCTAATGCCTCTTGGGTAGTTTTTAATTTTTGCTTTAGCTGTGCAATTTTACCTTTAGCCGTTCCTAGTTGCTTTGTTAGCTGTACCACTTGCTGTTGCTTTTGGGCTAGTTCATTGCGAGTGGATGCTAATTTTTGTGTTAGCTGCACCACCTGCTGTTGTTTCTGAGCTAGTTCATTGTTAGCGGTTTCTAGTTGCTTTGTTAGCTGTACAACCTTATTTTGACTTATTTTCAGATTATCATTAACAGTTTTTAATTCTTGCGTTAGCTGTGCAATTTTACCGTTAGCAGTGTTTAGTTTTTGCGTTAATTTTGCGATTTCTTGTTGCTTTTCAGCTAGTTCATTGCGAGTAGAATCTAATTTTTGCGTCAACTTTTCGATATTATTATTAGCAATTTTTAGATCTTGCTGTAAGTCCGTAACCTTTTGTTTATTTCGGTCTAATGCCTCTTGGGTAGT
>LFCU01000046.1 GCA_001044195.1 Candidatus Achromatium palustre | reverse complement strand
AATATCCTACGTATAATTAGCTTTATAAGTATTGATAGTACACACTTATCATACTCTTCTTGGCGATAAGTTACTTTTGTTCATAATTTTATATAGCATTATCAAATATTTATATGCCCACAGAAAGCGGTAGAATCAGTATTTTGATAAATCAGCTTGTCAAAGCAGCAAAGACTGCTGGCAGGCGTTCTGGTAGACGCTGTACGTGGTCTACTATAGAATAGCGATTTTCTCCAAAAATGCTAGAAACATATCGATCCGCATCTGGATCTAAAGTAAGACAATAGGTATAAATCCCCTTAGTAGCTAATTCTTCCACAGCCTTTTTAGTATCTTGACGTAGATATTTAGGATCACGTTCATCAATATCAGCCGGTTCCCCATCGGTAATTATTAAAACCAGACGTTTTTGAGCTGATTGTTGAGAAAGGTGCCAACCTGCATGGCGCAAAGCAGCTCCCATCCGTGTAGATAACTGCCCAGTCATACCAGCAAGCCGTGCTTTAGCAGTATCATTATAGCTTTGTCGAAACCGTTTAAATCTATAATAGCGTACATCATGGCGACCATCTGAAGCAAAGCCATGAATAGCAAATTTATCACCAATCGCATCAATGGCCCAGGATAAGAGTCCTGTAGCTTCACGAGTTAGCTGCAAGATGCTGGGACTATCAGCCTGGTCTTTATTGATAGGTTCGTTAGTAGAAGCTGATAGATCCATAAGTACCACAAGAGCTAGATCCCGTAAATGGCGGGTGATACGAATGCTGATACGTGGATCTGGCATAATACCACGACGAATATCTAGCATAGCTCGCACTGCGGCATTAAGATCGAGTTCTTCGCCTTCTTCATAACCACGTTTTCTTACCAAGCCTTGTGGTTGTAAAGCATCAATTAGATGACGAATCCGTGTGGCAATGGGGCGATGTGTGGTAAGCAATGCATCTATCTGTTCGGGATCGCCTTTAGGTGGACGCTGTTCTATTACAGTAGCCCAATTGGGGCGATATAATTGGGCTTGATAATCCCATTCTTGATACAGATAGGGTTCGGATACGGGTTCTTTACCTTCGAGTTCATTAATAGTACAGGCTTCTTGGTCTAGCCAGAATGGAGTAGCCAAGACCCAGATTTCTTGGGCATCATCACCAGCTAGTTCACAGTCTAGTTCGTTTGCCATTTCAATGGCCGAGACATAACGGCGCACTTGGCGTTTCAGCTCAGGGATACCTTCTTGTTCGTATATAGCATGTTTTTGGACATCAAATTCCCAGATAAATCTATTGTCATCTCTATAGGGTATTGGCCAATTTTCTAAGATTCTAAGACTAGGAATAGTGATTTGGGACTGTAATTGTTGATAGAAGGTTATGCCAAAATCATGGCTAATCTTATTATTGTGCGGAGCAAGTTGTAACTGTTCTTGAAAGCTAGTAGCTAGGTTGTTAATGAAGGGTTCTGGGGCTGCAAATTCTGGATCTAATAGCTTCCAAGCCATGCGCAGCATCAAATCCACCATAGGATGGTGGTCTGATGGATTGTCCTTAATGGTAAGTGGGGCTGCAAAAAAACTTAGCCAAAGTTTCCGTAACCCTGGAAAGGTTTGACTAGCTAGATATTCTATGCGGGCATCTTCAAATAGTTCAATGAGTTTAATCTGTACGGCATTAAGTTGTTTTACACTTAAACTGTGCTTGGTATACTGTATATGCGCTGCACAATGAGCAGCAGCAGCGCGATATATCTCTAAACCAGAGATACCTCTATAAGTATCAAACGCATCTGGCAAATGGATCTGATATGCTTCTATTCCAGGCCTTAACCCGCGCCGTGTTTCATAATCACCTGCTGTAGGACGCATAAAGAAAGCGCGATTCCATAAAGCACGTAAATAAAAGTTCAGTCGCCGTTGTTGATCCACAAATAGAGTACCACGGCGTTCTTTCTGTAGTACAGCTTTAGATGCTTCAGTGCTTAACCCAAAATAGGCCATTTGGCCGTCTAAATCTCGAGCATGAGCCTGAGTACCCCATAATGCCCAACGTCTTAAACCGCCCAGTGTAAGTTTGCCTAGTAATTCATCTAGGACATTAAACATAGGGCGTAAGCCTCGTGGGGCTTTACCTGCTAGTTGATGGATTAGATTGAGATAGGCGCGTAGTACTTCAGCATCTCCTAAGCGTTGGGCCGCCAGAGGTAAGGTGGCCATCATAAGGCCAATGACTGTTCCAGAAGTATGAGAAGCAAGACGCATTAGGCTGGTTACAATATCTGGAATTATATCTTCACCCACTTCTTTAACTACTTGAGGCATTTCTTGAATGTATGTCAGTACTAAATCTTCGCCTTTGCCAAGACTGCTTATGGCTTTGCTGCCTTGAAGATATTGATCTAAGCCTCGAGGCGACATAAGGCGAGCGGCTTCATAGTAAGCGGAGTTTAGAGCTTGAGCGTGTGTATTTGCATCTAAACAAGGGGTGTATTCGGAAAAATCAATCATAATGGTTTAAATCATTATATTATTACTAGCTAGTCCATTGGGTAGGCCTGCTAAAATAGCTAAGTCATGTAATGGCAACGGTTTCGAGAATATATAGCCCTGCATCGCAGTGCAGCCTAGTTCTGTTAATAGTTTAAATTGGGATTCTTGCTCTACGCCTTCTACTATCACATCAAAGTCGAGTTTATTTGCTAGGGTTATGATAGTTTCAATCACATTAAATGCTTTGCGCTCTATGTCTAATCGAGTTACAAAGGAGCGATCAATCTTTAAAGTATCAAACGGATAATCCATTAAGGTACTTAGGCTTGAGAATCCTATACCAAAATCATCCATTGCAATACGCACACCAATGTCTTTCAATGCTGTCAACCTTGTTTTAGTTAATTTGGGTTGTTCTAGCATCATATTTTCTGTAATTTCTAATTTTAGCCGTTGGGAATTAATACCACTATCTTGAACAATATCTTGCACTCTATCGGTAAAATCGGGTTCCTGAAGTTGCCGTGGTGATACATTGATGCTCATAAAACTTATGGGATTCAACATTCGTTTAGCATTAAATAATCTATCAAATGTATTTAAGATTTCACAGGCTTTTTCTATAATCATATAGCCAATATTGACGATTAGACCGCTGTTTTCTGCTTGAGTTATAAAGCGTCCTGGGCCTAGTATACCTTGAGTAGGATGCCTCCAACGTAACAGACCTTCAGCACCTAAAAATTTACGTTCTGGAATGGATACTACAGGCTGGGCAAATAATTCTAATTCATGGTTGTCAAAGGCGGTTCCTAAACGAATCTCATCTCTTATGGTTTGGCCTACTAACATGGATTCTGCAGCATAGGATTCTTTGTGTTGTGGAGTATTGTCTATCTCCTCTAAAATATCATGATTTGCAACTAAGTTCAGACGGTAGCGCATGTCACGAAACCGCTGTAGAATTGCTTTGAGAAAGAAGGATATTAGAGGATCCCTTGCGAGACGGTCTGAGATTTGGCTGGCATGGATCTGCAGCACTTTAGTAGTGCCGCGTATTTTAGCTGTGGCACTACGTGGTTGTTGATCTATCATGGCCATTTCGCCCAAAAGATCACCTGATTCTAATGTTCCAAGTAATATTTCACGATTTCCAAATGAGCTAATAAGATCAATTTGGCCATCTTCTATGAAATAGGCATAGTCACCAAGTTCTCCTTCTTGGAATAGGATGGCACCATCTTGAAGTGTTAAGGGTTTAGAGCGAATCATTTATAAAGATCTTTTAAAATAACAATCCCCTATCTACCTATCTATATCTAATAGTTATAGGATCGTTAGGAATACTTAAAATGGTAATCCTTCTTATGCTTGCCTAAAGTACTTTACACGGGATCGTTCCCACGCTCTGAGTGGGAACGATAAAAAGTGTAAACTGGAAAATGAAGGATGCTCCTAAAATTTTATAATTCTCTGTGTTCTTTATTCTAATTTATCAACAACAAAATTCGCAAATTTGGAGGGTTGTAAAAGATCACAATATACATCCCATTTTAAATTATAAACGGGAAATGCAAGATGCTATAATAATCAATATTATTTTATGGCATTTAAAATTGATAAAGTAAAATTAACTTATAATTATTTTAACCTGTAACTATTCGACTTAATAATTATGTCTTCATTTATACAAACATTTGAGGGTCATACACCAGATATTAATTCCAGTGCTTGGATCCACCCTACTGCCTTGGTAATTGGCGATGTAACCATTGGTGCCAATAGTTCGGTATGGCCTATGGCTGTAATTCGCGGCGATATCCATAAAATTCGCATTGGCCACACCACAAATATCCAAGATGGCTCTATATTACATGTTACACACGACAGCCAATTTGTGCCAGGTGGCTATCCTCTCATAATAGGCAACAACATCATTATTGGGCACCAAGTAGTACTACATGGCTGCGAAATACAAGATTATTGCCTAATTGGTATTGGAGTACGAGTCTTAGATGGTGCCATTATAGAACCCTATAGCTTTATAGGAGCAGGCTCTTTAGTGCCACCAGGAAAACGTTTATCCAGTGGCTCACTTTGGTTAGGTTCTCCGGTACGCTGTGTCCGTGCTTTAACTGACAAAGAACGTGCCAATATAGAATATTCTGCCAAACATTACGCAAATTTAGCAGCTAAATACGCCAAAAATAACAGTTACTCAATTCCCTAGAAGATACTAAAACGCTAAGATGCAAGATACAAAATTTAGATAACATGCAGCCAACTCAAATCGATTATGCTTATTACACTAAACGTGTTAGTGGAAGTGCTATAGCTTGTGCTCCATTAGCAGATGTATGGGCAATTGTTACTGCAATAGGAGCTAATAACGGATATTATTATCTAGATATCTTATAGCGTTTACGA
The DNA here is from genome assembly GCA_001044195.1 of Candidatus Achromatium palustre. Lineage (GTDB taxonomy): Bacteria > Pseudomonadota > Gammaproteobacteria > Chromatiales > Chromatiaceae > Achromatium > Achromatium palustre. The sequence goes on along the minus strand of LFCU01000046.1, from coordinate 4,244 downwards.
GAAATATTGGACTGGTTAGTAGGTGGTCCTAGCAATTTAATACGCCATAATTTGCATCCTACACAACTCTATATTGGGGTTACTATAGACTCATGGCGAGTAATTGGCCTAGAATTAGAATCTCGTTTAACCCTAGAATTAGGAATGCGAGTACCTGGTTCCGGAATTATAGAATAGACATTATCCGAAACCCCAATTTTTACTTTATAGTTACTAGATTGATAGAGGGTTTCGGATAATGTCTAATTTAATTTAACGCCAACTTCTGCAGGTACAGTTACTGCTTATTGGCACCCAGACGGAATATGGGGTACATGGTACTGGAATGCGACAACTCCGTTTCACGGATTAAGGTCTATAGCCAAACGGGCTGAAGTATGTTATCAGGCCACCCAGCTTTCTTGACTTAAAAGCTAAGATGACCTGTAGGGCATAATTCAACACATTTTCCACATCCTACACAATTATCTAATTGTAAAGTAAAATAATTACCAGGAGTAGGCTTATCTACGGGTTGATACCCCTGCCCGTTACAATACATCCAGCATTGTTCACATCCATAACAAGCACCACAAGATAGGCAGCGGGAAATTTCTTGCAAAAATTGCTCTTCTGATAGTCCCATTCGCACTTCTTGTTGTGGAGATGCTAAACAATCACTAGTGGAATATTTGGGTTCTTTTTGCCGATTTTGAGCTGTGTAATAATCTAATTTTATATTCGGAGATTTAATATTAGATTCATCTGCAAGTTTATTCACAGATTTATTTATAGATTTAATATCAAAGATATTTGCAGACTTATTATCTATTAATCTTCTAAGTTGGGTATGCATGTCCTCTGCTGCTTGCCTGCCATCTCGTATGGCGTGGGTTACAGTACCTAAATGCAAAGCATCTCCGCCAGACCATATTTCAGGTGCTAATTGTCCCAACTGTGTAGGATTAGGATGTCCATTATGAGCTACCACTCCTTCAAAAGGACTCCAATCCGGTTGTTGAGATATAGCGGCAACTACAGTGTCAGCTTTAACTAAAAATGGAGATTCTGCCGTGGGTATTACACTCAGTCGTCCATCAGCATCAGACGCATTGGTATGACACATACGTCGTACTTGTACTGCCTTAACTTGCTTTTCTTCATCCCGAATAATCGCAATAGGTTCTAATAAAAATTTAAAACGTACTCCTTCTGCTTTGGCATCTGCAATCTCTTCTTGATGGGCTGGCATTTCTTGTTCTGTGCGTCGATACAGTATAGTTGCTATCTTACCTAAGCGTCGTACAGTACGTGCTGCATCAATTGCTGTATTACCACCACCTATTATAACAACTTGCTTACCAATATTTACATCTGTTTCATAATTTATTTGATACATTAGTTCAGCACCAGCCATAACATTAGAACCGGATTCACCTGGAATGTTAAGTTTTATTGCTCTATGTGCCCCTATACCAATAAATAATGCTTGGTGTTTTTTTCGTAAAGTAAATACTGTAATATACTTGCCAATAGTTGTATTGTATTGAAATTTAACACCTAAGGCTTCTATTCTCTGAATTTCTTGGTCAATTATCGACTCTGGAAGTCTATAACGAGGGATTCCATAACGGAGCATTCCACCTGGTGCTGGATGTTGTTCGTACACTGTTACTGAGTAACCACGGCGAGCCATTTGATAAGCAAATGAAACACTAGCAGGTCCAGAACCTATAACTCCAATAGATTCAGACTGTTTAGTATGCTCTAGTATTGGTAGAGGAAGTTTTTTAGTAAGTGCCCAATCACCTATACTGCGTTCTAAGGCATGGATAGAGACAGAATCGTCTTTTAATGCACGATTACATTGATCTTCACAAGGATGGGGGCAGATGCGCCCTGTCGTAGCTGGTAATGGATTAAAATGGACTAATCTATTCCAGGCTTGAGTCATTGCTTCTTCAAAGGAATAATTAAGTTTTTTGTGTTGGGCAATTAATCCTAGCCAGCCACGAATATCTGTATTATTTGGGCATGTTAAACGACATGGTGGTAGATAATTCTGGCTTCTAGGGTAGCGTAATTGCATATCCCAAGTTTTAATTGAACTTCTTACTTGTTCTTGTTCAATCATAATGTTATATTGCCATTATACTAAGGTATATAATTTAAAAATTAATTATGGGTACGCTGTGTAAGGGATTGAATACGTTGACACAACATTTCCATCATATTCAATGCTATTAATGGGTCTTCCTTAATACGACGTAATAGAATTCTTTTATCTACTGTAAGCACTTGGGCTTCACCAATAGCACGTACCGTAGCTGAACGCTTTTCTCGCTGAAACAGTGCCATTTCACCAAAAATGTCTCCTGCATTAAGCGTTCTTAAATGTACCGTTTCTCCATCATTTTCTCTGATAACTTCTAATTTGCCGTATTGCACGACATACATGCAGGAGCCTGCATCTCCTTGACGCACAACGCATTCGCCATTTTTATATGTCTTTCCCAGATAATTCATTATCATCGTATGGTACCTTAATCTTGCTACTTGTTGGAAAGAAAAGTGCTATAGCTAGATTCCAGATAAGCTTTAAGATAAAATAAGGGTGGAGTGTACGGATTAGTATTTCCTTATAGGGTGAGCTTCCAGTAAAAAGATCCCAAAGGGTCAAACTCATCGGACGATATGTACCTTCTTGGCTATTTTGCTCAATAGTCACCATGCGTAAAATAGCATGTCGGCTAAATTTTAGACGTTGAATAATATTTGAGGCTCCAAATACTAAAGTACCTATCATATTATCTCGATGAATAGCTGCACATGTAGGTTGAAAATGATAAGATAGATCAGATGCGGCAATACCATCTAGGATAACAGCATTGGCCGCAGCTTTTGCGGTACGATATGCAGCTCCAATACCATCTTTATACAATCTTGAGATACCTGCATCTCCAATAAATAATATGCGATCAGCAAATGGTTGTGGTGATCCACGAATATTTAAGCGTGGTAGACAATGGCAAGCATTTGCAATATTTTCATCTTGAGAAGGAGGAAAACAATCCTGCACTTCTTTAGAATTAAAAAATGCCTGTACTAGATTGGCATCGACATTCTTACCTAAAAGGCAGACAGTAACAAAATCTTTCTTAGGAATAATTGCGGCAAATTTTAAGCGTGGAATATCAAGCAAAAATACATGCATCGCTGAACCAAGATATTGTTGAATTAATTCGTATCCCAGATGAAACTCGCTGATAAAAGCAGTAGTTGTAATAGGAGGTTTAAATCCTATTTTTAAATCTCTTAGATTTTTATCAGTCTCTAATAAACGACTATTAACCCCAGTAGCAAATACTACCAGATCATAAGTCTTTAATACGCCTCCAGGAGATGCTATTTGTGGTTTTCCATCCCACCAATTAAACTTAGTAATTAATTCATGATATAGATTAGCCCCTTTTTTTTGTGCTAATTCTAATAAAAATGCATCAAAACTTTTCCAATCTGCCTGCATGAGAGTCTTAGGTCCCCCACCTCTATACACTGAAGCGATACGTTTTTCATGTAATGGGGTATCAATATTGGCCGTACCAGCATCAGTATGTAAGACATACGAATCTATTCCACGTTGTAATACTTCAGGTGGCAAATGAATGCCATCCATGGCTAAGATCTGTACTAAAGATTCTGATACTATTCCTCCACAATGATTACATCCTGCTGGACCAAAATGATTAAAATGGCGTGGTTCAAAGATGTCTAGTTGAATTTCTAAGTCAATTCTTTCAGCAAGACGTAAGGTAAAATAACTAAATAGGGTCCCTGCTGGGCCTGCTCCGATCACCGCAATACGCGAATTATTTTGTAACTGAATAGATGCTCCAATATTGCGCTGTGTTTTTAATAGGCGTTGCCCAAGAGTATTTTTTTTAAATAAAGAATAGTAAATGCTTGTATAATACATAAATCCCGCATGAAAAATTAGTGATAAAATATTTTATTAAACATCAATTAGTTAAACTATTTTTAATTAAGGCATCTATACTGTTTATAACAATTCAATTATAAATCATCTACAAAATCTGGCGACCCTATTTTGTTAAATTTTTGTTCTGAAAAAATTTTACAGATTTTGCCATGCTCTATTTTTACAAATATAATATGCCTGCTTTGATCTTCAGTTTTAATATATTCCATTCCGCTCCTAGAAATCATATACTATCGTATAACTGTATATAAAAACTAAGTTAATT
>LFCU01000045.1 GCA_001044195.1 Candidatus Achromatium palustre | reverse complement strand
AAAATATAATATATAGTTTTTAATTTGGATTAATGCTGTGCCTTAAAATCAAAAAAATAAAAAGGCGATACATCTTGGCCACTTTAAAGCCTCAACAAAGTACCCACACAAATTACCTGACCAATTTGTAAAAGAGCTATCTTAAAATTTCTTAATAGTTGTATACCTAGTTTTTAAGTGTTGCAAGTACTTAAAAAGTATGAAGTGTTACTAAGGTTTAAGATTTTTAAATTCTGTTCGTAATTTCTAACGATGAATAATAGCTTAACTAAAGTTTTAGTGTTTGTCAAGAGAAATTTAAATTTATTTTTAGTCTCAAACTTACCGCCTATCACTTGGCTTATCCAGTTTTTTGATTTGATAATTTTGTAGGGCGGGAGAGCGAAGCGATCCCGCCTTAAATTTACTACTTTGAAATAATGCCTAAATTGGGTAGAAAATAGCAATGTAAAAAATGTAATCTTTATCAAAAAAGGCGGGATCGCTTCGCTCTCCCGCCCTACATCTACCCATCCTACATGAAACTGATAGCTGGTAAGGTCTTAAAGCTCACCATCTATTCAGTTATTTCGTAAACCATTGGTCTAGGGTATAAGGAATCTTAGTGTTTTAAAGAAAGTGATAGGTGTCGAGATTGATTGTCTATTATATCGATTTTCATAATTAACTGAATTTAATATAGAAAATGGAAATTATATTAGTTTTTATAACACATTGAATTTGATAGAAAAGTTTCTAATTTCTACAATGGAACCGGACTTTTGTTTAAAAATCGGTATAATGTCTAATAAGCAGCACCGCTTGAGACTAAGCCGATGGTACCTATGGTTTACACCCCACGCAGAGAGTGGGAACGATACTTCAAGTGTAAACCAGAAAATAAAAGATGCCAATTATTGTAATCACTTTATTGAGGTTGACTTATGGCTTTTTGATAGCTTAGGTACCCAATGCGCTGGTCTTGGTAGTCCTTGGCGTATTTGTGGACCAGAAGTAGCAGTGCGTGATTGTAAAGCTGGCGTATGTTGCTGATGACAAGCTGTGCAGGTATAGACACGACGTGGCTTAGAACCTAGCCAAGTACCAACACGTTTACCATGCGCACCATAAGCCCAATCTCGCCCTTTTTGTGCATGACATTGTACACAGAGAATATGTGCTTCATTATATTCTAAAGTCACACCTGTCAAGGTACGCAGACTGCCTTTACCTTTATTGCCAGTTAGATCATGACATGTAAAGCACCAAAATTTGCCTTTCCCATGCAAACCATGCTTTAAGACAAGCGCATCATGTGGAGCTTTTAATGTTCTAGGTTTTGTATCACTTTCCGTCCATTGATGACAGTTACTACATGGATGCAAGGTTTTGTCTTGTACGCTGGGGATAACTTCTAAATGTGGCATGTTAGGAAAAAGGGCTTTGGTTTGTTTAGGTGTAGCATTTAAATCTGGAGCAGCTACGATTGGTGGCCTTGTAACTGGCTTGGGTTTTGGTTTAGGGGGAGCTGAAGTAGCTGTCATGTCTTCCATAGTGCCCCAATCCCAGCTAGAGGTGTCTATTGCTGCCAGTGTGGGGGTGATTAAACTTAGCAGTCCTATAAACCAAAACAGGCTGTATAGTGCATAACGCCAAATATTATATTGATTCATTACTAATTTACCAGGGTGTAAATGTTCCTCAAGATAATAATCCTAAAAATGTGATTGCACATATTGTCTCCTATTATAGTATTGCTGGTAGTTGGGCTAGTTCTGGGTTTGGGTTTGGACTTTTTGATAAATATAGGCTGAGTTGCCAAATGGATGGCAGCCCAACTTACCATGTTAATTAGCCAGCACCTTGTACGGTGATTTCAAGATGATCTGTCATTTGGCCAATCGTCTCATGCACTGTACAATGTTGGCAGACTCGTTTAATAGCTTCAGCACGGCCTGCTAAATCAGAGTTAGGCAAAGAAATATTAACTTTGATATCGCGTAAATGCGCAGGTTTAGTGGCCTTTTCGTAATGGACTTCAGTTGTCATGCCTGTAGTATCAATTCCAACTTTATTACAATATTGTTCTACAAACGCGGCAATGCAAGAAGCTAAAGAGGCAATAAAATAATCTGGAGGTGTTGGATGGCGATCCTTGCCGCCCCAATCTGGAGTGGGTGGTACATCATTTAGGATGACATGAGAACCAATACGGGTTTCAAATACCATGTCATCAACATGTTTAGAGATAACGGTTGGCATATATTTTTCTGTTCCTAAAAATTTATATTTAGGTGGAAGAGAATTTAGAATAATATCTAGAATAATATCTAATGATTATAGCAGAATTATAGCATAGTCAAATACTTTTTATATAAAATGTGGATAGATTTGATTAGAAATTAAATAGCTTATGATTGCATTTACAACTGAAAGTTATCAACACTCAAATTTCTAATTAATGTATAATATAGCTAAACCAAAAGCCAACATTATAGCGATCCCCGCAGGCCACATAAATAAATCCTGCTTATGACGAAACCGCTTCGTATCATGCACTATAGGTTCAAGGCTATTAAGTTCAGTATAAATAGCCTCAAGTTCACTGGTATCTGTAGCTTGGAAAAAGCGACCACCAGTAATTTTGGCTATAGTCTTTAATGTTTCTGGATCTAAATCGCTAGAATATTGCATAAGAGTACCAAACGGAGTACTAATTCCGACCTGGCCACTACCAATACCTATAGTATAAGTCCGTACTTGGGTCTTTTGAGCTAATTTAGCTGCGTCTAACGGATCTAAAGTGCCAGCAGTATTAGCCCCATCCGTAAGTAAGATCAATACCCTCTGTTCTTTAGGCTCCTTAAGTAGACGTTTAATAGCAATACCTATGGCATCACCAATAGCAGTTTTTTGGCCTGCTAAACCAACCTCAGCCTCTTTTAGCATAGATTGTACTGTAGTACGATCAAAAGTAAGGGGAATTCTTAAATAGGCTCTAGTACCAAAAAGGATTAAACCCAGCCTATCTCCCTTACGTTGTTGTATAAAACGTCCTGCAACTTCCTGTACTATCTTAAGACGACTAACTCTATGACCTTGGAAATGGTAATCCCTATTTTGCATAGAGCCTGAGATATCTACAGCAAGTAGTAAGTTACGGCCACTTATTGATATGTCTATAGGCTTACCTAGCAATTGCGGGCGAGTTGCTGCTAGGACTAAAAGTAGCCAAATTATAGTGGCAAGCCACCAAATTGGACTAGCTGTTTTAATATTTTGTTGTTTTGCAAGATTTAAGCTTGCATAAAATGGTATGTATAAAGCTGGGCCAGGCTGAAAATGGTATGGTGGCAAGAAATACCAAATTAATATAGGTAAGGGTAAAATGCTTAAGACCCACGGCCATTCTAGTGTAAACATGGTTTATGATCTATTTAAGAGATGTAATTTGGCATAGCAACTACATGAGATTTTCTACATCTACAGCCACTTTGAGGGTATGCTCGCCTCCTCCATACAGTATGCCCTTAATTGGTGTAACATCCCCAAAATCCCTCCCTACTGCCGTAGTAATATGTTGACCTATAGGTCGAATATTATTAGTAGGATCAAAATCCAACCAGCCTATTTGAGGAATATATATAGAAAACCAGGCATGGGAGGCATCAGCACCTCGCAATTTAGGCACACCAGGCGGTGGCAATGTCTCTAAATATCCACTTACATATCGAGCTGGTAATCCTAATGCACGTAAACAGCCAATAGCTAAATGGGCAAAATCCTGGCATACCCCGCGCCGTTGTTCTAAGACTGTATCTAGCGGTGTGGCTACATCAGTAGCATTGGGATCATAAGTAAAGTCTGCATGGATACGTCCCATTAATTCTGTTACTGCATCTATAAATGGGCGTTCCAGAGAGAACGAAGATATGGCGTAATTTCGTAACGCAGTGTTACTTTTGACAAATGGGGAATCGAGTGTAAATAATTTGGCTTCCATTAACTCTTTATTATTATTGTATTTATTTAATTGATCACTTATATTATTCCAAGATAGATCTAATAGATTTTTTGAAGATAGATTTATTAGATCTATTGAGTTCTCTACAATATCTAGTGAGTAAGCAATTACCTCTACTTCGCTAGTAGCAGTAATCGTTAATTCCTGGTGAGCTTGCTGGATAGAAAAATAATTTACTGGATTTCCAAAAAAATCCCTAAATTCTCTGATGATTGTTGGAACTGGATCAATGCGTATTTGGCTTGTTACATCATGTTGGCCAGATTGCGTTCGTAGTTTTAAATGCGCCAAGTTATGGCACAAAGAAACGGATTCGCTGTAATTATAGCTAGTAACGTGAGTAATACGATATTTCATAAAATTATTAACTGTCCTCAATAATATTTTAAGTATTTTTGATCCTAAACCTGGATTAATGATAATTGTTAGCTATAATTATAATGATGATCCAAGATAAGTTTACTAAAATACAAATATTATCTAGTTATTATCTAGCACTAAGATAATAGTTCTTATTGAAGATCAAACAACGCTAAATAATAAGCCTTTTGGCAAAAAAAAAATTACAAAATGCGTTCTCAGCCATAAGGTTGAGAAGGAGAGACAAGTATGGATGTCTTAAGCAGTGAATTGAGCCTATTGGCATCTCTGCTGAGTACCCCAGATCTTGACACTAAGGAAGCGATATTAGAGTTAGTTGCTTATTATCCATGGTTGCAGCCTGCTGCACAAGAATTAGAACAATTGCCAGTTGAGGTTTGGCAAGCAGAATACAAACGTTTATTTACAGAACATAATGTTTTATCTTCTTTTACAAATGATATGGCGTATTTTAATACAAAGTATTACAAATTACCACTACAAAATCTTAAACGTATGTATAAACGTATGGGATTAAGGCTTACCGATACTTCTTCAGATTATCTTAGCATATTGTTAGAATGTGTTGCTTATCTAAATTCCAATCCCACACATGGTAAAGAATTTTGGGATGAGTTGTGGCACGAGCATTTGGCATATTGGATTCCAGGTTTCTGCCAAAAATTGCAGCGTGAGAGTCGTTTAATTTTCTATAGAGTTATAGCAAACAGGCTGTATATACTATTACCCAAGATGCAGCGTATGGCGGCAGCCGCTGCATAGGTTTGTTTGATAGCTTTATTTACAACCTAATATCAAAAACCTTTCATTTAAAATTATCGTTCCCATGTTCTATGTGGGAACGATTTCTAATTTAGTAATACAATAGAAAAAATGGTACTGAGTCTAATGTCTTGACTGAAGTATTTTATTATACTACACTATGGCTCTGGTTAGTTTGAAATAATGCTACAAATTCCTGCAATGTTTCCAGATCCATCGCAATAGATTTTAGCTCATCTATAGTTGTCGCCGAAAGTCCCTCTTGAACAACTAGAGCATTTATTCTAGCATCAATAATTTTACTTGTCGTAGCAGTAAAGACCGCTACTTCTTGAAGATTACGGGTAAGATCATTAATCGCAATAGCTAGTTGTCCTAGTTCATCTTGAGATTTAATTTTAATGATTTGGCTAAGGTCGCCTTCATTAATTTTTTTTGCAGCATTAACCATACGTTGCAGCGGCCAGGTAATGTTTCTTATAAACATCATAAGAACAATAGCTACAACTATGGTTAAGACTCCAAACATAATAACAATCTTATTGCGTAAATTCAGCAAAGGTTGCGAAGTAGCTGTGCTATCGATGCTATTACAAATTTCAGAAACTAAGCCTACTTTATTCATTTCGAAAAAAAATTCAACACCTATCATCATAGCTGCAATTGTAATTAATAAGAAATAATTCAGTAGCTTAATTTCTAAACCATGTTTCACAATGATTTTCTCCTAAATATAGATTTTCAAAAAAGTATAGATGGTTATATTGAAAAGTTATGGGTATGCTATCTATGCGTTATGCTACATTAACTGGCACTATATCAGTAACTGTTGCTATGTTCGTCTCTTGAATCCAAGATACCTCATATTCAAGCAAACGCATCCCAAAACTTATTTTTGAACTAGTAGCAGGCCGTGGATCATAAGCAATTATTTCTGTAATTAAATTGCGCAATTTTAGAGCCTTGATAGGTGGCTCTAAGGTTTCCAAAAATGTCTTTGCTGTTGCTGCATAACAAACCTGGATTGTTGCCTGAGGTGGTAATTGTGCAAAACCAGCATGAGCATTAGGAATCGCATCTGTGTATGGCAAATATGGTTTGATATCCAGTACTGGAGTACCATCTAGCAAATCTACACCACCTAAATGTAATATAATATCGTTAGGTTTTTTATCAGGTTTTTTGTCTATGCCCAATAGTCTTACAGCAGAGATACCAATTGCATTGGGTCGAAATGGTGAACGGCTGGCAAATACGCCTATACGACGATTCCCACCCAGTCTCGGTGGCCGTACTGTAGGATGCCTTATGTTAGATGGCAACGCATGGAATAGAAAAATTATCCAGATATGGCTAAATTCTTCTAATCCCCGCACGGCTGCTGCACAGGCATAAGGTGGCAATAATTGCAGACTAGCCTCAGCCGTTGGAATTAATCCTGATTGCCTGGGAATACCAAATTTTTCTTTAAAACAAGATTTAATGAGACCTATTGGTTGCATTTTATTGCGTATGATGCGCACCCTACAATTTGAAAACATATTACTCGACTATCCAGTTTTATGATATTGACTTGTAGCTTCGTATGACATATGTAGGGCGGGAGAGCGAAGCGATCCCGCCTTTTTTGAAAATGTCACTATTTTTCA
>LFCU01000044.1 GCA_001044195.1 Candidatus Achromatium palustre | reverse complement strand
AAAAAATTTCTCGGCTTGCTCGTTGCTGCTATTGCCTGACTTGACTTTTACTTTACCTGGACCTCACAGGCGCGAAAGCCCACGTCGTCGCTCTGGTTACCAGGCTCGTCCCTGTACCGGGAAGCAGCACGTACGTCGTCAGCGTCGAAGTCCCAGGAACCACCACGAAAGACGCGGGCCGAGGCGCCAGAAAGTAAACACTTCTTCTCAGAACCATTGTATGGATTGCTCCAACCAGAACAAGTCCATTCCCAAAGATTACCATGCACATCGTATAGACCATATTGATTAGCTTGATAACTACCTACAGCCTCAGTCTCTTTAGCACTACACCCATAAAATTTAGCCCCATTCCTAGCCCCCTTTTGACATACTGGGTCTTCATCTCCCCACCAATAACGAGTCTGAGTGCCGCCCCTTGCTGCATATTCCCACTCTGCCTCTGTGGGTAGGCGATAGTTTTTACCAGTTTGTTGCGACAACCATTGCAGATACGCAACCGCACCATACCAAGAGACATTATTTACTGGATACCGCTCATAACCAGTTTCAGCCTGAAACTGGCCATTACGCTCTATTAGATGATTACTACTAGAATACTCTGCCTTGGTCGCAACCCATTTCTTACGATCTGCTGTACTAGGACGACGTGCATTTAAAAAGGCTGCATATTCTGTGGTGGTTATTTCATACTTGCCCATCTTAAACGCCTTGACACAGACCCGATGCAGCGGCCCTTCATCACTGTCTCGATCTTTTTCTGATTTTGGACTGCCCATCATAAAACATCCTGCTGGAATAGACACCACCTCAGGTTCAAAGGATTTAGGAGATCTTTTTTCAGTTCTAGCAATCACTGATACCTTTGGAACCGTACCATCAGTCAGCGGTGGACTTAAACCTACTTGCAAATTCTCTGGTACCTGACCCTGGACCTTAGCCCGAATCTTAATGTGTATACCAGGAGTACGTGTAAAATATTCCACCAATACCTGATACTGCCCGATTTTACCCGTTACCTTAGAAGTAATATTTTCTTCTAATCGCCAACTGCCATTATAAGTAGCCTTACTTAACGACTGGACATAAACCGCCGCCCCTTCCCTTGCAGCCTTAGCTAAAACCCGTTTTAATGCTGAAGCTTTACACTGATTAAATGTCTCATTTCCACCACAACTATAGGTTACAGCAACCTCAACAGTACGTCCCTCTGCAAATTCCTTCTTTATCTTAGCAAAACGCGCTGCTGCTACCTGACCAGCCGCACTATTAACCCGTTCAGCTACCCTCTGGACGATATTTTGGTGCTGATTAACCTGATTCTGGGCAGTAGTTACCTCTTGCTGTTGTTGACGTACAGTTTGCTGCGCTGTCTTATGGGCCCGCCATGCTACCCGATACGCCTTACGCTCTCTACTAATAGAATGCCATGGATTTTTTTCCTGATAAGCTTGAGCAATCTTAAAGGTTGCTAACGCATCTGCAAGCTGTTGCTGTTTAGCATCCAAATCTACCTTGGCTCGTTGCAAGGCACCTTGTGCTTTTGTTAATGCCTGCTGTTTAGCTAATAATTGATCTTTAGCCTGTTCATAGCTCGCTTGTGCAGCTTCATATTTCTGCATTGCTACATCCAAGGTAGCTGAGAATGCAGGCATCAGGGTTAATGCTAGAAAGAAAAATAGTATATTACCCATACTATACCTGGTTGATTAATTGTGCGCATAAAATTCACCTAAAATTATAGGATTAGATTTTTTATTAAAAAGGTACCACATCACCTCGCAATTTTACTACATAATAACCACTTGCATTCATGCCTTTAAATAATACCTGAATATTTTTTAACACAGCTCTACTATAGCCTATAGTAGTATCATTATCAGGGATGCGCAACTGTCCATCTTGCGTAACCATGCCGCCAACACTGATTATAACCTTACGACTTTTTTCAGCTAAATCTCGTTCTGCTAAACGGCGAGCTAAAGTGCGACATTCATAACTACTCCGCGCTTCCTGACAGTTAAATTCAGCTTCTCCTATAATTCCTTGCAAAGAATCTAACGGCATATCTATAGATGTATCCTCAGTAACTACTGGCGGTTTAACAGTCCTCTTGGTTTGATGCTGCTGAAGAGGTGCAGGAACTTCTAACGCAGGTTTAGGTGGAGGTTTAGATATAGTAGTATGCGTCTGCCTGTTGTCAATGATGGTAATGTGGCCATCATTTTTAATAAGATTAATGCTAAATAGTGCTACGGAACCAAGCATGACAATTGCTAAAGTGCCTAATAAACGGCTGATAAATTTATTCTTCATATACAGTTTTCCTCAATACTTATGCTGCGGATTAGGGTCTTAGTTACGATTAGCAAAGAGTAATCGTACATTCAAAAACCTGCTATTCAAATAAGCCAGGTAAACTAGGCAAACGGCAATAGCGTTTGCCTACCTTATTTTAGCCTTGTTATGTCCGTTCTAAACGCCAGACAATGCTACCTTTAATTCTAT